>DASZTU010000259.1:0-3458 GCA_035547975.1 Devosiaceae bacterium
GCGCGGCTCTCGCGCGAGATCGCCGATCGCGTCGGGAGCGCGGTGATGGCGCTCCAGGTGGGGGACTCGACCCGCCAGCGGGTGCAGCACAATGAGGAGAACCTGGCGAGCCTCGCCGCCTGGCTGCGTGGCGAGACCGAAGGTGGGGTCGAAGTCGGCGGGGAGGCTCGGGAGATGCTCGCCGCAACCGTCCTCGACCTGCAGCGCGCGCAGTTGCGCGCGACCGGCGAGGCTTTCACCGAGGAGACGGCCGACGCCGAGCGGGCGCTGGCCGAACTGGCGGTCGATGCGGAGGCGGCGATTGCCGGTTGCCGCAAGCTCTACGGCTCGGGGGAGCTCGGCGAGTCGCCCATCGCGGCGCTCGGTACGCTGATGCGCGAGGCCGCAACGCTGCTCCGCGACTGTGCGGTGGAGCGGGCAAGGCTGGATGAACTTGCGAGGGAGGTCGGAGAAATGGTCGAGCTGCTGCTCGGCCACGTCACCGCCGTCGAGGACATCGAGGCCAATATGCGCCTCGTCGGCCTCAATGCCGCGGTCAAGTGCGCCCAGCTCGGGCCACGCGGCGCTTCCCTCAGCGTCATCGCCGCCCAGCTTCGGGAGCTGACGCGCGAACTGGTGCCGGCGGCGCAGCTCGCGGTGACGCGGCTCGAGGAGGCGACCCGCATCGCCCATGCCTTCCGCCTCAGCACCTCCGGCCACGGCGCGACGGAAGTCGCCGAGCTCGAGACCGCGGCAAACGAGGCGCTTGCGCTCGTGGGCACGGTCGACACCCGGCTGGCGACGGCGCTTGCCGCGCTCGACCGCGATGGGCGGGAATCTGTCGATTTCCTCGCCGATGCGTCGCAAGGCCTGCTCGGCCACGCCGATATCGCCGAGGCCCTGGCGGACGCCGAAATGGAGATCGCGGCGCTCGCGGGCGGGATCTCGGGGCAGCCGAAGGATCTTGCCGCCCTTGCCGCCCCGCTCCAGGTGATCCGCAAGCGCTATTCCACGCAGGCCGAGCGGCTCCTGCACGATGCGCGGCTGGCCGCGGCGGGGCTGCCCGACCTTCCTGTCACGGCGGAGACTGGCTCGTCGCCTCAAGCGGCCGCGGCGGACGAGGATGCCGCGCTCGACGCGCTGCTGTTCTGAACCGTCAGTTGACCTGGCGCTTTTCGAGCTTGCGCGCCAGCGTGCGTCGATGCATGCCGAGCCGTCGCGCCGTCTCGGAGATGTTGAAGTCGGTTTCGACCAGCGTCTCGTGGATGCGCTCCCACTCGAGCGTCTTGATCGTGCTCGGCCGCTCCGTGAGCCGCACATTGGGATCGCCCGCGGCCTTGCCGAACGCCGCCTCGATGTCGTCGGTGTTCGAGGGCTTGGCGAGGTAGTGGCTGGCCCCGAGCTTGATCGCCTCGACCGCCGTCGCGATGCTGGCAAAACCGGTGAGCACGACAATGAGCATTTCGGGGCTGTGCGCCTTGAGCTTTTCCACCACGACGAGCCCCGAGGCCCCGGAGAGCTTGAGGTCGACCACGGCGTAGCCCGGCGTGCGCGTTTCGATGAGTTCCTCGACCTCCTCGACGGTGCTTGCGTGCATGACATCATAGCCCCGGCGTTCGAACGAACGCTTGAGGGTCCGGGCAAAGCTCGCATCGTCCTCCACGATCAACAGCACCCGCTCAGACATCTGCCGTCTCCCCGATCGCCAGCCGCTCGAGCGGCAGGGTGATCACCACCTCGGCGCCCCGCGTCTCGCGGTTGCGGACGCTGACATTGCCGCCGAGCTTGCGCACCACGTTGACGACGAGGAACAGCCCGAGCCCGCCGCCCGGCCGCCCCTTGCTCGAGGAATAGGGCTTCCCCACCTGGGCCAGCATCTCGGCCGTGAAGCCCGGGCCGGCGTCCTCGACCCGCAGCACGAGCGCCTCCGCCGTGCGCTCGGCGGTGAAATTGACCCAGCGCGGCGAAGCCTCGGCCGCGTTGTCGAGCACGTTCGAGATCACCTGCTTGAGCGCCGTGTCCGAGACGATCGATATGTCGTCATCGATGATGTTGCTGTACCTGAGCGCCTCGCCGCCTGGCCGCCCCTGGCGCCATTCGGCCACCAGCTCGTCGAGAAAGGCGCTGAGGCCGGTCACCGCCGGGGCCTCCCCGCGCGCCTCGCCCGCCGAGAGCAGGATGCCGGTCAGGATCGCCTTGCAGCGGTCGACCGCGGCCTGCATCTCGCCGATCTCCTGCTGCATCTCCTCGCTCGCCAGCGCCGGCATATGGCGCCAGTCGCCGAGAATGACCGAGAGCGAGGCAAGGGGCGTCCCCAGTTCGTGCGCCGCCCCCGAGGCCAGGAGGCCCATGCGCACGATATGATCCTCCTCGGCCGCGCGCTGCCGCAGCGCGGCGAGGCGGGCGTCGCGGTCCCTGAGGTTGCGCGTGATGCGGGTGACGAAGACGACCAGGAGGGTCGCGTCGAGCACGAAGCAGACGAAGATGCCCGCAATGTGGAGCGTCAGGAACGCATAGGGGCTCTCGGGCGGCAAGAGCAGCGGCTGATTGAAGACGGTGAGCCCGGCAAAGGCGGCCGCCGTCAGCACCCCGACCGCCGCCGCCGCGCGGGTATCGAGCAGCACGGCGGCGAGCGTCACCTGCAGGATGTAGAGGAAGACGAAGGGGTTCGTGGCGCCGCCGCTGAGATAGAGCTGGCCGGTCAGGACGAGCACGTCTAGGACGAGGGAGAGGAGCAGGCCACGCTCGTTCACTTCGGCGCCCGAGCGCAGCCAGAGGACGCTGGCGAGGTTCAGCGCGATGAGCGCCACGAGAAGGGCAATCATGGCCGGCAGGGGGAGGGCGACGCCGAGCCAGAGCGAGACCACCGCCATCGTCGCGACCTGTCCGAGCACCGCGATCCAGCGGAACTGGATCAGCAGCGCCAGGTTCTTGCGGCCCGTGGCATCGCCCGATTTGAGGAGGTTGCCCGAGGCGGCTTCCCGGGGCCGGGATGTCGACCCATGCCGCGCGTCCACCAGGGCATTGTAGGAAATATCGCTGGCCATTGGCATCCTACCTCTCGGGCGCGGCCACCACGAGCCGCTCGGCTAGATGGTGCCGATGCGAACCCCCGGCCGCTGGCGCGCCGCCTTGCGTTCACCCCATAAGATATAGGCAGTGGCCGCCAAAAGCAGTGCCGCCAGCGCAAACCAGGTGAGCGCATAGAGAAGGTGATTGTTGGGGAAGCGGATGACCGTGAGGCCGCCTACCGGCAGGCCCCCCGCATTGGGAGTGGCGTCGGCATCGACGAAATAGGGCGCGACGGTGCCGAGACCGCGGGCCCTGGCGATCGCCGCAACGTCCCGCGAATACCACCTGTCGGCGGCCGGATCGTTGGCGCGCAGGAACCCGCCGCCCGGCTCGCTGATCCGCAACAGGCCCGTCACCTGCGTCTCGCCCGCGATCTGGCCCGCCTGACGCGTTGCCGCAGAGCGCCG
>DASZTU010000260.1:0-7148 GCA_035547975.1 Devosiaceae bacterium
CGTGCGCATGAGGTAGGAGTTTTCACTGTGCCGGTGAATGCGGCGGCCGGCGAAGCGCTCCGGCACGCCCGCGGCGCCAAAGAAGTTGACCATGTCGAGCGCGCCCGGCGCCAGGACCTGCGGCGTCCCGGTGCGGGCGGCGGCTTCGAGCCGGTGAGGTCCGGCGGAAAGGGTGCCGCCCACGACTTCATCCGCCCACTCGGTGGTGGTGAGGTCGAGGACGCCGGTGAAATGACCCTCGGCGATGAGGGATTCCATGGTGCGGCCGCCGATGCCGGTCGCGTGGAACGGCACGAGCGAGTAGCCCGCCCGCTCGACCAGAACGCGGCATTTTTCGACCGCCGGGGTCGTGACGCCGAACATCGTCGCGGCGATGAGCCGGCTCGCCTTCGGCGCCGCCTTGCGCCGGGCCCGGGCGGCGATCATGCCCGCGAGCCCCGCCGCCGCATTGCCCAGGATGGGCTCGCTGATCGGGTTGACGCCGGCAAAGTCGGCGACCGAGTTCAGCATCACGATGTCGCTGACGTCGACGAAGGCGCGGGTGTCCCCCGAGGCGAGGGTCGAGACCATCACCTTGGGCACGCCGAGCGGGAGGGCGCGCATGGCGGCGGTGCCGACCGTTGTGCCGCCCGAGCCGCCCACCGAGATGACGCCCGCGAGTTCCCCCCGGGCGTAGAGGTCGGAGACGATCGCGGCGGCCCCCCGGGCCATCGCATCGATCGCGGCATCGCGCTTGGCGTCCCGGCGAAGCGTTTCGAGCGTCGCGCCGCCACGCCGTGCCACTTCGGCGGCCGTGATATCGGGCGCAAAGGGCGGATCGGCCTTGATGCCGAAGTCGATGATCAGCGCCTCGACGCCGTGCTCGGCGAGCCGGTCGCGCAGGAACAGGGCTTCGCCGGGCTTGGAATCGAGCGAGGCGATGATCGCGGCCCGGGCGGTCACGGCGCACCCGCCGGGCGCACCCGCAGCGCCGCGAAGGCCGCGGTATTGGCGCGCAGCGGCTCCTCGATCGGCAGCCGCTCCATGCTCGAGGCGCCGACGAAGCCGTCGACCGCGGTCATGGCGAACAGGCGCTCGGCGTCGGCCGGGCCGGCGATCGGGCCGCCATGGGCGACGACGAACACATCCGCCCGCGCCCTGCGGCTCGCCTCGGCGATCCGGGTGACTCCGTCCGCGGCGTTCTGCATGTCCATGGCGTGCTGCGCGCCGATCGAGCCGCCGACCGTCAGCCCCATATGGGCGACGATCATGTCCACCCCCGCCTCTACCATGGCGGTTGCCTCGTCCGCGGTGCAGACATAGGCCGTGGTCAGCAAATCCAGGCGATGCGCAATGGCAATCATCTCAACCTCCCTGTCGAAGCCGAGATTACCGGCCTCGAGGTCGGCGCGCATCCGCCCGTCGATCACCGCGACGGTCGGGTAGTTGATGACGCCGGCGAACCCAGCCTCGACGATTTTGGGGAGGAAATGGCTCATCCGGCGCGTCGGGTCGATGCCGCAGACGCCGGCGATCACCGCGGCCTCCGGCACGACCGGCATCACCTCGCGCTCGCCCATCTCCATGACGATGGCGTTGGCGTCGCCGAACGGCAGGTGCCCCACCCAGGAGGAGAGGCCCTGCATGCGGAAGCGGCCGGAATTGTAGATGAAGATGAGGTCGGCACCGCCCCGGTGCAGGAATTTGGCCGAAATGCCGGTGCCGGCGCCGGCGCCGATGATGGCCCGGCCCTCGCGCCGCTTCTGCGCAAGGCGCGCGAGTATCTCCTCCCGGCGGCTCATCGCGGGCCGAAGAACTCGCCGCCGAGCGCCATCTTGAGCGAGCCCAGATTGTCGCGGCCGCTGCTCCAGGGCTCCTTGCCGGCGGTGACGCTGTCGATGAAATGCGCGAAGGGAGCGGCAAACCAGCCGTCGGCGTCGTCCATCGGCCCCAGCCATTCGTAGCCCTCGGCGTGGGCGCGGTAGATGCCGTAGCGCCCCTCGATGGTGTCGACGACCAGCGTCTCGCGGTCGAATTCGAGCCGCCAGACGCCCGGCCAGGGGGTGCGCGGCGCCTTGCCGACGAGGCTCCCCGAATAGGTGAAGGGGAACTGGCCGGTCGGCCCTGAGAGCTCGAAGACCGCCTCCATCGCGCCCCCCTGGGCATACTGGCTCCCCGCCTGCTGCCATTCCCGCACGAAGCCGCCCACGGGATCGGCATCGAACATGGCCCTGATCATGTCGAAGTGGTGGATGGCCATTTCGAGGCCCATCACGTGCTGCATGCCGTGCTGATAGGGCTTGCCCGCCCAGTCGCACCAGAAGCCGCAATAGGCCGCCGCGATGGCGCCGTAGCGCCGGTCGGCGACGATGTCGCGGATCAGGGCGACGCCCGGAAAATAGCGGTAGTTCTGCGAGACCATCAGGGCCCGGCCGCGGCGAGCCGCGAGTTCCACCAGGTCCTCGGCATCCTTCATGGTGGTGACGAAGGGCTTTTCGACGATGACGTGAAAGCCCCGCTCGAGGCCCTCGCGGATGATTGCCGCGTGCACGGTCGAGTGCGCGGTGACGAGGATCGCGTCGGCCGGCTCGGTCATCGCGGCAAGCGAGGTGAAGCGCGGCACGTCGGGGGATTCGGCGAGCCACTCGGACTGGCGCTCGGTGCCGATCAGCGGATCGACGAAGGCCACGAGCTTCGCCTTGGGTTGGCCGAGCACGACCTTGGACCAGGGACGGCCCATGCCGCCCGCGCCGACGAGGACGACGCGGAGGGGAGCGGGAGCAGACGCTTCAGACAATTCTTGTTTCCGTGGGGTTAGCCCTTGAGGCCCGTCATGGTGATCGAGGCCATGAAGTAGCGCTGGGTGAAGAAGAAGACGATGACGACGGGAAGGATGACCACGACCGAGGCGGCCATGAGCAGGCTCCACTGCGAGGTGTAGAGCCCCACGAACTGGCTAAGCCCAAGCGCGACCGTGTATTTTTCGGCCGAGTTGATGTAGACCAGGGGGTCTACGAAATCGTTCCAGGCGTTGAGGCCGGAGAGGATCGCGACGACCAGCAGGGCAGGGCGGCTGAGCGGCAGGATGATGTGCCAGAACACCTGGACGATGCCGGCGCCGTCGATGGTGGCCGCCTCGTCGAGCTCGCGCGGCAGGTTCTTGAAGAATTGCCGCAAGAGGAAAATGAAAAAGGCGTTGGTGCCGAGCCAGTTCGGCACGATGAGCGGCACGTAGGTGTCGACCGCCCCGAGCTTCGACCAGATCAGGAAGGTCGGGATCAGCGTGATGACGTAGGGCAACATCAAGGTTGCCATCAGCACGGCGAAGACCTGGTCGCGAAACGGCCAATGGAGGCGCGAGAAGGCGTAGCCGGCCATCGAGCAGCTGACGAGGGTGCCGAGGATCGTCGGGATGACGACGAGCAGGGTATTGAGGAAATAGGCCTCGAACGGCACCGTTGTCAGCGCGTCGGGATAGTTGTGGAGCGCCAGCGGATTGGGGACCCACTGCGGGGGAAAGATGAAGATCTGCCCCATCTCCATGAGCGATGAGCGCACCAGCCAGGCGAGGGGCGTCGCCATGGCGAGCCCCAGGAGGCAGCAGAGCGCAAACGCCAGCCGCCGGGAGTTGACGCCGGGCGTGTTGTTGATGAGCGCGCCCCTGAAGCTCGTGTCTTCGATGCTGCTCATCAGTCGTCTCCCCCGCGGTAGTAGACCCAGCGGTTCGAGCTGCGGAAGATGATGTAGCTCAGGGCCGAGATGATGACGAAGAGCACCCAGGAGAGGGCCGAGGCGTAGCCCATCTGCGAATCCTGGAAGGCTGTGCGGTAGATCAGGAAGACGAAGAAGAGGCTGCCGTTATTGGGGCCGCCATTGGTCATCACGTAGGGCTGGACGAACGTCTGGAAGGCCGCAACCATCGAAATCATCAGATTGAAGAGGATGGTCGGCGTCATCATCGGCAAGGTCACGTGGAGGAGCTTGTGGCCGGGGCTTGCGCCATCGATGTCGGCCGCCTCGTAGAGCTCCTTGGGGACTTCCTGCAGGCCCGCGAGGAAGATGATCATCATCGGCCCGACGCCCCAGATGCTCATGAACACCAGCGACGGGACGACCCCGCCCTCGTTGAAGATCCACTGCTGCTTGGGGATGCCGACGAGCCGCAGGACGGAATTGAAGAGGCCGAAATCGGGGTTGTACATCCACAGCCAGATCACGCTCGTCGCGATGATCGGCACGATCGAGGGGATGTAGAAGAGCGTGCGGAAGATGCCGAGGCCGGGAATGCGGTTGTTGAGGAGGACGGCGAGGAAGAAGGCGAAGGCCATGCTCGCCGGCACCGAGAGCAGCGTGTAGTAGGCGGTGACCGACAGCGAGCGCCAGAAAATCGGGTCGGCGGTCAGCATCTTCTGGAAGTTGGCGAGGCCGATCCAGTGCGGGGTACCGGCCACCGTCCAGTCGGTCATGGCGATCCAGAGGCTGAACAGGATCGGCATGGCCTTGAGCAGCATGAAGCCGAGCACGGCGGGCGCGGCGAAGATGAGGCCCCAGATGACTTCGCTGCGCCGGCGCGGACTCATGCGTCCTCGCGTGACGGCCTTCGCGGGGCGAGTTCGGGCTCGCTCCGCGAAGGCGATGGCGGACGGGGAGGACGATTCCGCCATTGTTGTTACCAGCGGCCCTGCATCAGCGGCTCGGCCGTCTTGACCGCGGCGTCCATCGCCTCCTTGGCGGTGAGGTTGGGGTCGTTGAGCAGCTTCTGGACGTTGGGGTCGACCGCCTGGTCCATGATCGGGCCGATGTTCTTCACCCAGTAGACCGGCGACTGCTCGGGCACGTGGTTGAGCGTGTAGTCGACGATGGCGTCCATCGATTCAGGCGGATAGGCGCTGCCGGGGGCGGTGACCCAGGTGGCCAAGAGCTTCGGATCGGTGAAGTAGTCCTTCTCGTGCGGCGCCCACAGGCCTTCCTTGAAGAGGCCCACCTGCGCGGGATCGCTGATATACTTGTAGAATTCGAAGGCTTCCTTGGGGTGCTTGGTCTGCGAGAAGATCACCTTGGGGACGCTGAGCACGACGGTATCGGGCTCCTTGAACTTCGGCAGCACGGCGACGCCCCAGTTGATGCCGAGCTTGGCGAAATCGGTGACACGCCACATGCCGTCCATGCTCATGGCCACCTTGCGCGACTGCATCAGCACGTCGCCGGTCGGCAGGGTCGAGGTCTGGGTCGGGTTCGGCATGACGTGATCCTTGTAGATCAGGTCCTTGAACGCCTGCAGCGCCTCGACGGCCTCGGGCGAATTGAGCAGCAGCTTCTTGCCGTCATCGCTCGCGAAATGGCCGCCATTGGAGAGCACGAAGGGATACCAGCCGCCCCACCAGGAGGGCAGCGTCACGCCATAGGTGTCGATGTTGTTGGGGTCGAAGCCCGCATCGTCCGGCGTCTTGCCGGAGGTGTCCTTGGTCAGCTTCTTGGCGTTCTCGACGAACTGGTCCCAGGTCCAGGCTTCGCTCGCCTTGGCGGGCGGGTAGGGGACGTGCGCCGCATCGAACACGTCCTTGTTGTAGTAGATGAGCATGACGCCGGTGGCGAGGCCGGTGCCCATGAGCACGTTGCCCGCGTGGTAGATCGTCGACTTGACGTATTCCTGCTCGGGCGTCGGGCCCATATAGGGCGAGAGGTCGAGGATCTTGCCTTCGGTGGCCCACTGGAAGGCCTGGTTCTCGCCGAGATAGGCGATGTCGGGGGCGGTGCCGCTCGCGATCATCGTCGTCAGCTTCTGCACGTAATTGGTGCCGGTCGCCGGAATGTAGAGCCCCTGCACCTGGATGCAGGGCTTCTGCTTGTTCCAGTTGTCGATCGCCCCTTCGATATCGTGCTTCTCGTTGACCGACCCCCAGAACGAAAAGGTCAGGTTGACGACACCATCCGGGCAATCCGCCGCCCATGCCGAGGCCGCGGAAAGCGCGGCACCCGCGCCGAGCGCCGCGCCGGCAGCGAAACGCAAGAGCCTTCTCAGACGAGTCCTGGCCATGTTGTTGCTCCTCCTCACACCTGATTGCGGCACGGTGCTTCCATCTTTGTACCGACCGGTCGGTACAAGCTAGCCGGGGATGCCGGGGCTGTCAACGCTCGAGGGCAGGGGTTCGGCGGTCTTCTCCGCACTGCCGCCGAGGCCCCTGAGGGGGACGGTGTAGGTCGTCGCCGTGCCGCTGAGGCAGAGCTCCCCGGCGCTGTTGCGGACGCTGGTTTCGAGGGTGCAGATGGGCTTGTCCTCGCGGCACTTGACCACCTCGACGCGGCCGGTGATTTCCTCCCCCACCGGGACGGCCTTGATGAACTTCCACTCTACGCCGAGGAACACCGTGCCCGGGCCGGGCAGGTCTTCGGCGACGATGGCGTTGAGGATGCCGGAGGTGACGCCGCCCTGGACGATCAGCCCGCCGAACCCCGTCTGTGCCGCGAGCGCCGCGTCGTAGTGCAGCGGATTGTGGTCGCCGGTCATCGCCGAGAAGGCGACGACGTCGTCCATGGTCACGCGCCTCGACCGTTCCGCGGCGGCGCCAATCGCCGGCATGCCGTTGATCGTGTCCGCCCAAGCCGGGGAGTTGCCGCCTCTATCTGCCATGGATGCTCTGCTCTGCCTGATGATGGTCCGGTGCCAAGGCCGTTGTGGCGCAAGGCCCGGGCGGCCTCCCGTCGATGCCGTGCCGGCCCGCCCGCGATCACCCCGGCGGCATCGCCGCTCTTGTCTTGTGGTGACCGATCGGTACAATGCCGGTCAACGCGGTGCTGGTCAAGGCCGCGATGCCCGGGCGGAAGAATTGCCGTCGGACCGGTTTCGGCTTTCGGTTGCGGACCGGAAGGGTCCGTGAGAATTTCTTCCCCGCGTCACCCACTGGTAAAGGGACCATGGCACCACAAGCTCAGCGCCGGATCGGTGAAGTTTCGCCCACGCGGAGCCGCGTGCTCCAGGTTGCGGCGTCCCTGTTCGCCGAGAGGGGGTTCAGCGCCGTCGGCGTGAACGAGATCGGCGAGGCGACGGGCCTCGGCCGGGGGGCGCTCTACTACCACATCTCGAGCAAGGAAGACCTGCTCTACGACATCACCACGGCCTACATGAGCGACCTCATCAACGACGCGCGGGCGATCGTTGCGAGGGAAGC
>DASZTU010000261.1:0-4792 GCA_035547975.1 Devosiaceae bacterium
GTTCGCCGGATAATTGAGAATCAAGGCGATCGGCTTCGGGATCGAATGCCGCACCGCCCGGTCGAGCGAGCGCAGGAAGTCCTCGTTCGGCTCGGCCGGCATCGAGCGCACGACGCCGCCCGACATGATGAAGCCGAAGGCGTGGATCGGGTAGGTCGGATTGGGAACCAAGACGACGTCGCCCGGCGCGGTGATCGCCTGCGCCATGTTGGCGAAGCCTTCCTTCGAGCCGAGCGTCGCCACGACCTGCGTGTCGGGATTGAGCTTCACGCCGAACCGGCGGCCATAGTAGCTCGCCTGCGCCTTGCGAAGCCCCGGAATGCCCTTCGATGCCGAATAGCGGTGGGTGCGCGGGTCCTTCACCGTCTCCTTGAGCTTGTCGACGATGTGAGGGGGCGTCGGGAGGTCCGGATTGCCCATGCCGAGGTCGATGACGTCGACCCCCTGGGCGCGGGCCCGGGCCTTGATCGGGTTGATGTGCTCGAAAACATAGGGCGGCAGGCGGCGGATGCGATGGAAATCTTCGCTCATGGGATCCCTCGGGCTCTCGCCCCGGCCGCCCGGCGCCGTCACGGCTGCCGCGGGGCGGACTCTGGAGCTAGTATCGTGGAATTGTGGTGTGAACTGGGTTAAGCGCACCCCTGGGGGCGCCGGCGGGAACCGCTCTTCCCGGCCGCCCGGCGGCCCTGCGGGAAGAGCTAACTAGCGAGGGCGGCCCTTGAACCGCCCTTCTTCGCCACCAACATCGGAGTGCCGGCCACGGCGGCAGAGTTCCGGAACCAAAGTACCGGCAATGCGCTTGTGGCCAGGTGCGGCATCTCTATTGCCCTTGAGAGGCCGGTTTTGTAAGGAATTCGGCGACCGGCGGGCGCGTTATTAGGCTTCCGTCGGTGCAAAGTAAATGGTGGAGCCAGGGGGGCGGCAGGGGCGATGCCGCACTTGGTGGGACAGATGAGGGCTTGATGGCCAAACGCATTGCGATTGCCACCGTTGGCACGCAGGGTGACGTCCAGCCTTACCTCGCACTCGCTTTGGCGCTCCAGGAGCGGGGCTATTCGGTGGTCCTGGGCGCACCCAACGACTTCGAATCGTTCATCACCGGGCACGGCATCGAGTTCCGCAGCCTCGGCGACAGCATCCAGCAGTTCCTGACCCAGTCGCGTTTCGAGGCGGCAATGTCTCAGTCGCTGCTGATCAACGCGCCCTCGCTCCTGGTGAAGGGCCAGATCATCGTCGATACCGCGGCGCGCCTGGCCTGGGAGATGGCGCAGGGGGCCGACGCGATCATCGGCAACATGAACACGAGCTTCGTCATCGATATCGGCGAAGCGCTGCGGATCCCGGTCATCATGTCGGCGCTCCAGCCGCTCTACTCGACGGCTGAGTTTCCCCTCTGCATGTACGAGGGGCCGAGTTTCGGGCCGACGCTCAACCGGCTGAGCTACACCACGATGACGGTGCAGCAGATCTACTACAACCTGCCGCGCAACCGCATCCGGCGCGAGCTCATGGGCCTCGAATCGCGCAAGCGCGGCGGCTTTTTCAAGGACACCGCCGGCGTGCCGCTGCCGACGCTTTACGCCTACTCGCCGCTCCTCTCCCCCCGCCCCCGCGATTGGCCCAAAAGCGCGATCGTGACCGGCTTCTGGCGGCTCGAGGACCGCACCGACTGGCAGCCCTCGGAAGCCTTCCGGGCGTTCCTCGCCGCCGGCGACGCCCCGATCTACGTGGGGTTCGGCTCGATGCCGTTCGGCGCCGAACGCAACACGCAGATCCTCAGGGAAGCGGCGGAAATCTGGGGCGGGCGACTCGTCGTGGGGCGCGGCTGGGGCGGGATCAAGCCGAGCGAACTGCCGCCCAACATCTTCGCCATCGACAAGGCCCCGCACGACAAGCTGTTCAAATACGTCCGTGCGGTCGTCCATCACGGCGGTGCCGGTACGACCGCCGCCGGGCTCTACCAGGGCAAGCCGACCTTCATCGTGCCGCAGACGGTCGACCAGCCCTATTGGGGCCGGCGCGTCTACGAACTGGGATGCGGGCCGAAGCCCGTGCGCCTGCGCCGCCTCACGCCGGAAATCCTCGCGGCGGCGCTCGTCGACCTTTCAACCAATATCGGCTACCGGCTCGCGGCCGAGTCAGTCGCCGCCTCTCTCGCGCAGGAAGACGGCACCGGCCGTGCCATCCGCGTCATCGAGCGGGTGATGGCCAACTTCAAGCCCGGCATCAAGCGCCGCCCGCGGCGCCTCACCGTACGGGCCGGCCGCGTGGTCGGCCGCGTGCTTCCGGCCGCCGCAGCGGCGGCCGCGGCGCGCGCCCGGAGCCGGCCGGCGCCCCGCACCGCCGCCGAATAGCGCGCGCGTTCAGCGCCAGATGCTGAGGATGGCGGCGGCGATGGCGAACGCCGCCGAGAGCCCCATCGTGAATGTCAGGTCATAGCCCGCCGTCACGCTGAAGATGATGGCGGCGAGCGCCGCGCCGGTCGACTGCCCCAGGAGCCGCGCCGTCGACTGCATGCCGCTCGCCCCACCGCTCCGGTTGCGGGGGGCGCTCGTGATCATCACCTTGTTGTTGGGCGACTGGAAGAGGCCGAACCCCGCCCCGCAGATCGCCAGCCGCCAGACGATGTCGCCGGTCGCGGGATGATCCGGCAGCAGCGCGAGCGACCCGAGGCCGATGGCGAAGATCAGCGAACCGATGCCGCTCACCCGCGGGGCCGGATAGCGCTCGATGAGGCGCGCGGAAATCGGCGCGACGATCGCGGTCGAGACCGGCCACGGCGTCATCAGCAGCCCCGTTTCGACGGCACCGAAGCCGAGGCCGCGGGTGAAGAAGAACGGCAGCGACACCATCATCAGCATCTGCGCGATGAAGGACGTGATCGAGGCGACGATGGCGAGCCGGAAGGCGGGAATCCGGAAGAGGTCCACCGGCAGCATCGGCGCGGTCTCGGTGCTTTCGCGCCGTACCAGCAGGATGCCGGCCACCACGCCGACGGCGATCTGGGCGATCGGTATCCAGATCTCGACGCCCCGGGTGCCGATGCTCGAGAGGCCCGAGATCAGCGGCCCGAAGGTCAGTGCGGTCAGGAGCGCGCTGCCATAATCGAAGCGCTTTCCGCTTGCGGGTGTCTCGGGCAGCGTGATCCGCCCGACGGCGAGGCAAAGAACGCCGAGCGGCACGTTGATCAGGAACAGCCAGTGCCAGGTGGTGACCGCGAGGATGGCGGCGGCGATCGTCGGCCCCGCCGCGGCGGAAACCGCGACGGTCATGGCGATGCCGGAAATACCGCGGCCGATGTGCCGCGCCGGCATGATGAAGCGAACAAGGGCGCCCGAAATGCTCATCAGCGCCGCCCCGCCGATGCCCTGGACGATCCGGGCCAGGGTCAGCATCGGCAGGTTCGGCGCATAGGCACAGGCGAGCGACGCCAGCGCGAAGACGACGATGCCGCTCGCAAAGATCTTCTTGAAGCCGATCGCCTCGCCGAGTGCCGCCATCGGCAGCAGCGCGACCGAAACCGCGAGCTGGAAGCCGGTCACGATCCAGATCGATTCGGCGGCCGTCGCGTGTTGGTCGAGCGCAATGGTGGGGAGCGCCACATTGACGATCGTGCCATCGAGCACCGCCATGACGATGCCGAGCGCCACCGTCAGGAAGGCGAGGAGGCGTCGGGGGTGGGGCAGGCCCTCGTGAGCGTCGACGCCGGCGGGCGCAGAACTGATGGACATGGCAATGTTCAAAGGCATCGCCGAATGGCGATGGTTCAGCTTACCTAGTGCGCACCCCGGGGTTTTGGCAAGCCGGCAGCCGGCGCTGGCGGCCGCAAAGCGGCGGCGGATCGTGATCCGCGGGGGAAGCCGGGGCTCACAGCGTGGAAGCGCGGGCCTTCTCGCCCCCGCCACGCGGCGGCCTTCGCAGCGCGATGGCTATGGATCGTCGCAATGTGATGCTAGCGTCACGTTTCAACAAGCATGGAGGACGAAAATGGCGAGCCGTCTCAACCCCTATCTGCATTTTCGCGGCAATGCCCGCGAGGCCATGGAGTTCTACAAGACCGTCTTCGGGGGCGAGCTCCAGGTGATGCCGTTCGGCGACATGGCGCATTCGGCCGAGGAGAAAACCCTCGTCATGCACGGGCAGCTCGACAGCCCGAACGGTTTTACCCTGATGGGCTCCGATACCCCGGCCGGCATGGAATATCAGGCCCCGGCGGGCATGAGCGTTTCGCTGTCGGGCGACAATGACGCGGAACTGCGCGGCTACTGGGACAAGCTCGCGGCGGGCGGAACGGTCACCTATCCGCTGCAGAAGGCGCCTTGGGGCGACAGTTTCGGCATGCTGACCGACAAATACGGCACGCCCTGGATGGTGAACATCGCCGGGCCCCGCTGAGGTCCCGTGGCCCCGTGTGCAACGACTACGAGCAGCACGTCGCCTACCGGCAGTACCTCGAGGCGCTCGAGGTACTGGAACTCTCGGCGCCCGCGGGCGAAACCGAAGCCGACCTGCCACAGGCCGATGACATCCGCATCGGCGACCTCGGGCCCGTGGCCCGGGCCGCCGGCAACGGCGTCGAGCTCGCGCAGATGCGCTTCGGCTTTCCGCCGCCGCGGCCGGGCGCCAGTCCCGTGTTCAACTTCCGCTCGGAGAACCGCCGCTTCGGCGACAGCCGGCGGTGCCTCGTGATCCTCTCGGCCTTTTTCGAATTCACCGGTTCCAGGTATCCAAAGGCCAAGCACCGCTTTGCTCTCGCGGGTGCGCCGGTGATGGCGGTTGCCGGCATCTGGCG
>DASZTU010000262.1:0-5108 GCA_035547975.1 Devosiaceae bacterium
GATCTCGAACGCGCTGCTCGCGATGGCGATCCACTCCCTCGGTGTCGAGGCGCGCTCGTTCACGGGCTCGCAGGCCGGGATGGTCACCACGGGCAAGCACGGCGATGCGCGGATCGTGCAGGTCAACCCGCACCGGCTGCAGGATGCGCTGGGTGAGGGCTCGATCGTGCTGGTCGCCGGGTTCCAGGGTGTGTCGCAGGACTCGAAGGACGTCACGACGCTGGGCCGCGGCGGTTCCGATACGAGCGCCGTGGCGGTTGCGGCGGCGGTCAAGGCGGACCGCTGCGATATCTATACGGACGTCGACGGCGTCTACACCACCGACCCGCGCATCGACCCCAAGGCCAAGCGCCTCAACAAGATCGCGTTCGAGGAAATGCTCGAAATGGCCTCGCTCGGGGCCAAGGTCCTGATGATCCGCTCGGTCGAGATGGCGATGGCGCACAAGGTGCGGCTCGTCGTGCGTTCGACCTTCGACGACCCGGACGCCCCGCAACTGGCGCCGGACGGCAGTCCCGGGGTGCCCGGCACTCTGGTTTGCGACGAGGATGAGATCATGGAAAAGCAGATCGTTTCGGGCGTCACCCTCGCCAAGGCGGAGGCCAAGATCACCCTGCGCGACGTGCGCGACCGGCCCGGTGTCGCCGCGGCGATCTTCGGGGCCCTGGCCGACGAATCGATCGTCGTCGACATGATCGTCCAGAACATCTCGGACGACGGCAGCCTGACCGACATCACCTTCACCGTGCCCGACAGCGAATACGACAAGTCCATTCGCACCCTCGAAGCGGCCGCCCGGTCGGGCGCCGTCGAGTTTTCGCGCATCACCGGCTCCAAGGGCGGCGCCAAGGTATCGGTGGTCGGCGTCGGCATGCGCAACCACGCCGGCGTCGCCGCATCGATGTTCCGGGCGCTTGCCGACAAGGGCATCAACATCCAGCTCATCACCACGTCGGAAATCAAGACTTCGGTCCTGATCGACGACCAGTATGCCGAGCTTGCGGTGCGGGCCCTGCATACGTATTACGGACTCGACAAGCCGGACGCCTGAGCGGCCGGCACGCCCCCGCGGGCGGCGGCTAAACCGCCGCGGGGCCGAGGGGCGGCGGGTTCCCGCCGGAAGGGTGCGTATGGCCACCACAGCGATCAGCGGCCCTCGCGTCCTGCTGCGGCAGCTGCGCGAGGTCATGGCCGAGCCGTTGCGCTCGCAGGAGCGGCTCGACAAGATCGTCGATCTCATCGCCGACAACATGCGCGGCGATGTCTGCTCGTTCTACGTGCTGCGCGACGACGGGGCGCTCGAGCTCTTCGCGACGCACGGCCTCAAGCCCGAAGCCGTCCACATGACGACGCTGCGCCTCGGCGAGGGGCTGGTGGGGCTGATTGCCGCAGAAGCCGAGCCGCTCAACCTCGACAATGCCCCGGAACACCCGGCTTTTGCGTACCGTCCGGAGACCGGCGAGGAGGCGTTCCACTCCTTCCTCGGCGTGCCGGTATTGCGTGCCGGCCAAACTCTGGGCGTGCTGGTCGTCCAGAATCGCGAACGCAGGGCCTACGGCGAAGACGAGACCGAGGCGCTGCTCACCACCGCAACGATCCTCGCGGAAATGGTCGCGACTTCCGAATTCGACAACCTGATCAAGCCAGGCTCGGACATCGACCTGAGGCGTCCGCGCACCTTCCAGGGCGCGAGCTTCACGGATGGCATCGCGCTCGGCCAGGTCGTGCTGCACGATCCCCGCGTCGTCGTCACCAACTTCATCGCCGAGGACATCGACACGGAACTCAAGCGCCTCGCCGACGCCATCCGCACCATGCGCGTCTCGATCGACGACATGCTCGAGCACGGCGACATGCAGCCCTCCTCGGACCATCGCGAGATCCTCGAGAGCTACCGCATGTTCGCCTACGACCGCGGCTGGGTCGACAGGCTCGAGGAGGCGGTGCGCAACGGCCTCACCGCCGAAGCGGCCGTCGAGCGGGTACAGAACGACACGCGCGCGCGCATGCAGCGCCAGAGCGACCCCTATATCCGCGACCGGCTGCACGATCTCGACGACCTCGCCAACCGGCTGCTGCGCGTCCTGACCGGCGACCACGACGGCATGCGGTTCAAGGAACTGCCGGACAACGCCGTCCTCGTCGCCCGCAACATGGGCCCCGCCGAGCTCCTCGAATACGACCGCTCGAAGGTGCGCGGCATCGTGCTCGAGGAAGGCGCCTCGATCTCGCACGTCGCCATCATCGCCCGCTCGCTCGGCCTCGTCGCCGTCGGGCAGGCGGACTCGATCGTTTCGATGTCCGAAACCGGCGACGACATCATCGTCGATGGCCCCGCCGGCACCGTCCACCTGCGCCCGACCCCCGAGGTCGAGCAGAGCTATGTGGACAAGGTGCGGCTCACCGCCAAGCGCCGCGCCCACTATCTCGAGCTGCGCGACAAGCCCTCGGTCACCCAGGATGGCGTCGAGGTGACGCTGCTCCACAACTCCGGGCTCGTTGCCGACCTGCCGATGCTGGACGATACCGGGGCCGCCGGCGTCGGGCTCTTTCGCACCGAGCTGCAGTTCATGATCGCGAGCAAGCTGCCGCGCCTGCAGGAACAGATCGAGCTCTATGCCGAGGCGATGCGCGTCGTTGGCGATCGGCCGATCGTCTTCCGCCTGCTCGACATCGGCGGCGACAAGGTCATTCCCTATATGCGCTCGGCGGTCGAGGAAAACCCGGCCATGGGCTGGCGCTCGCTTCGCCTCGCGCTCGACCGGCCGGGACTGCTGCGCACCCAAATTCGCGCCCTCTTACTCGCGGCCGACGGCCGACCGCTGAAAATCCTCGTGCCGATGGTGACCGAGACCTCGGAATTCCGGCAGGCGCGCCTCGTGCTCAACAAGGAGCTCGAGCGGCTGCAGCGCTCCGGCCAGAAGGTGCCGGAAAAGCTCGAGCTCGGCGCCATGATCGAAGTACCCTCGCTGCTCTTCGAGCTCGACCAGCTGCTGCCCGAGGCCGACTTCGTCTCGATCGGCTCCAACGACATGGTGCAGTTCCTGACCGCGGCCGACCGCGCCAATCCGCGCGTCTCGAAAAGCTACGACCCCATCGCCATGCCCCGGCTCCGGGCCTTCCGGCACATCGTCCAGGAGGCCAAGCGCTTCAACGTGCCCCTCACCATGTGCGGCGAGCTCGCGGGCCGCCCAATGGAAGCCCTGGCGCTCCTCTCGATCGGCATGACGCGGCTCTCGATGGGCCCGCCCTCGATCGGGCCGATCAAGGAAATGGTCCTCTCCCTCGAGCTCGAACCCATCCGCCGCTCCGTCTCGGCCGCCTTGCTCGAAGGCGCCGATTCGAGCGACATCCGGGCTCTGCTCACCGAATGGGCCGACCGGCAGAACCTGCCGATCCTGTAGCTTGCATGCCTCGCTCTGCCTCCCCACCTCTATGGCGTCGTTCCTGCACGAGCGGGAATCCACTCCCCATCCGCACTTCTCGCGCTGGCGGCAGGACCGCAAAGATGGATTGCCGCCTGGGCGGGGATGATACCGTGCCGTGTCCGGGCGATGCGCCCCCGCAACCGAAGTAGCCAATGCCGACCCTTCCCCAGGACAAGCTCGACGCGCTCGAGCGACGCTTTTCCGCCATCGAGGCGGAGCTCGCCGCCGGCCCATCCGCCGAGGCCTTCGTCCGGCTGTCCAAGGAATATGCCGAGCTCGAGCCGGTCGTGCGCCCGATCCTCGCCTATCAGAAGCTGCAGGCCGAGCTGAAAGCGGCGCAGGAGTTGGCGGCCTCCGGCGACCGGGAGATGGCCGAAATGGCCGAGGCCGAAATCGCCGAGCTCGAGCCCAGGCTCGACGCCATGGCCCATGAAATCCGCCTCCTGCTGCTGCCCCGGGATGCCGCCGACGAAAAGGCGGTGATTCTCGAAATCCGCGCCGGCACCGGGGGCGACGAGGCGGCGCTCTTCGCCGGCGACCTGCTGCGCATGTACCAGCGCTATGCGGACCTCCACGGCTGGAAATTCACCCTCCTCGAGGAGAGCCCCGGCGAGGCCGGCGGCTATAAGGAGGTCATCGCCAACATCTCCGGGCGTGGCGCCTATGCGCGCCTCAAATTCGAATCGGGGGTGCACCGGGTGCAGCGCGTGCCGGCGACCGAGGCGCAGGGGCGCATCCATACCTCCGCCGCGACGGTGGCGGTGCTGCCGGAAATCGAAGAGATCGACATTGAGATCAAGCCGGAAGACATCCGGATCGACACCATGCGTTCCTCGGGTGCCGGCGGCCAGCACGTCAACACCACCGATTCGGCCGTTCGCATCACCCATATTCCGACCGGGATCGTGGTCACCTCGAGCCTCAAGAGCCAGCACCAGAACCGCGCCCAGGCGATGACGGTGCTGCGCGCCCGCCTCTATGAAGAGCAGCGCCTCGCCCGCGACACCGCCCGCTCGGAATCGCGCCGCGAGCAGGTGGGCTCAGGCGACCGCTCCGAGCGCATCCGCACCTACAATTTCCCGCAAGGGCGGGTGACCGACCACCGCATCAACCTCACCCTCTACAAGCTCGACCGCGTCATCGCCGGGGATGCGCTCGACGAGCTCATCGAGGCGCTGATCGCCGAGCACCAGGCGAGCCAGCTCGCCGCCATGGAAGGAGTGCAATGACTGCCATTGGTGCCGCCTGGCGAGCGGTTCGCGACCGTTTCCGTGCCGCCGATCTCGATACCCCCGAGCTGGACGCCCGGCTCCTCGCGGAAGCCGCCCTCGGACTCGATTCACTCGACCTCCTCGCCCACGAGAAAGACGAGGTGCCGGCCGAAGGCGAGGCGCGGCTCTCCGCCTTCGCGCAGCGCCGCCTCGACGGCGAGCCGGTGGCGCGCATCCTCGGCCACCAGGAATTCTATGGCCTCGACTTCACGCTGAACAAGGACACGCTCGTGCCCCGCCCCGAGACCGAGCTCCTGGTCGACGCCGCGCTCGAGGCGCTGGGGGAAAAACCCGACCCGGTCTTCCTCGACCTCGGCACCGGCAGCGGCTGCGTCGCCATCGCCATCCTCAGGCACAATGCCAGGGCGCGGGCGGTCGCGACTGACATTTCCGCGGCGGCCCTCGCCGC
>DASZTU010000263.1:0-6418 GCA_035547975.1 Devosiaceae bacterium
CCCGTCCTTCGAGGCTCGCTGGCGCTCGCACCTCAGGACGAGGCGCGGGTTTGGCAAGGGGGCTGCGATTTCTTGAGGAACCCCGACCCGATCCTGCAAGCAACGCCGCGCTCTGAGCCCATCCTGCAAGCGAAGCCCCGCTCTGCCCTCATCCTGAGGTGCGAGCGAAGCGAGCCTCGATGAACCTCATCCTGAGGTGCGAGGCGGAGCCGCTTCAAACGACCTCATCCTGAGGTGCGAGCGAAGCGAGCCTCGAAGGATGGCCAAGGGCTCAACGCTCTCCGCGCGGTGGCCGGATGGCGCGATCGGGGAGGTCCACCTGTTTCCCGGCGATCAGTGCTCTCTTCCCCGTCCTTCGAGGCTCGCTGGCGCTCGCACCTCAGGACGAGGGTGGGGGTTGCCAAGGATGCTGCAACAGGCGCGGCGGCTGGCTCTCTCGTGCTGCCGGTGGTAGATCGTCCCCCGCAACGGGCCCGCGCTACGGCATGACCAGCACGGCAAGGAGGGCGAGGGCTGCGGGCACCGCCTGGACGAAAAGGATGCGCGGGCCGACGGTTGCCGCGCCATAGAGGCCGGCGACGATCACGCAGCAAAGAAAGAAGATTTTTGCGCCCTCGCCGCCGCCGCCCGTCCACGGCCAGAGGCCCCAGAGCAGCCCCGCGGCGAGAAAACCGTTGTAGAGCCCCTGATTGGCGGCCAGCACGCGGGTTTGGTGGGCGAAGCGGGGCGTCGTGCCAAAGGCCCTGAGGCCCTGCGGCTTTTCCCAGAGCACCATTTCGAGAACGACGATATAGACGTGGATCAGCGCGACGACGGCAACGAGGGCGTCGCCGATCACGAGCGATGCTCTCGTTCGGCGCCCGTGGGGGAGGTCGAGCCGCGCGGCGGCGCGGGGATTTCGACGTCGGGGGCGGCGTCGTAGCCATAGAGCCAGTCGAGGCGCCTGAGGTGGCCGCGCGGGCCCTGCAGGCGAAGCACCGTGTCCCGCCCCAGAGTAAAAGGCCATTCGAGGTGGAAGGCGAAGCCGTTGCTGGCCGAGATGCGCGACACCCGGTCGACGCGCGCCCGGCGCAGCGACACGAAGCGCTCGAAGGCGGATTCGCCGTTGGGCTCGGTCATCAGCAGGGGGGCGAGGATCGCGGCGTCCTCGATGGCCATGGCGGCGCCCTGCGCCTGGAAGGGCAGCATGGCGTGCGCCGCGTCGCCGATGAGCCCGATGCTGCCCTCGTACCAGTCGTCGGCGGAAACCGTGCCGAGCGGCCAGTAACCCCAGTTGTCGCCGACCGCTTCCATGATGGCGTCGAAGGCGCGGCTGCGCAGCATGGCGTAGGGCAGGGTGGGGCGGGTCGGCGGCTTGGTGGTCGTGCCGCCCCGGATCTTCTCCTTCGAGAAGAGGGCGATGTTGAGCTTGCCGCGATGGGGCAGGGGGTAGCAGACGGCGTGGTAGCCCGGGGCGAAGAGCACGCTGGTGCGGTCGAGCGCGACGGCCCCGTCGAGAGCGTTGAGGTCGAGCAGGGCCCGCCAGGCCACGCGGTTGCTGGCCTCGGCCGTCGGGCCGCCGAGGATGCGGACGCGGGTCTGCGAGTTGACGCCGTCGGCGCCGACGAAGGCGAAGGCACGGGCACTGCGGGCGCGCCCGTTCTCCTCGTCGGCGGTGACGGACACGCCGCGCGTGTGGCTCACGGCGTCGAAGCTGCGCACGCCGAAGACGATGTCGATGTTGGCGAAGCGCCTGCAGGCCCGGTAGAGCACCTCGGCGAGGTCGGCGCGGTGCATGACGGCATAGGGGACGCCGTAGCGCTCGCGCACGGCGTCCGCGAGGGCGAGGGTGACGACGGGCTTTTGCGCCCGGAAGGGATAGAGGTCGATGCCTTCGGGCTCGAAGCTTTTGGCGGCGACCTGCTTTTCGAGCCCCAGCTGGTTGAGCACCCGCCGGGCGTTGGGGCTGATCTGGAGGCCCGCGCCCACCTCCTGGATGGACTTGTTGCGCTCGAGGATGATGACGGTGGTGCCGAACTTGGCGAGGCTCAAGGCCAGCGTCAGGCCGGCAATGCCCGCGCCTGCGATATAGACGGTGCGTCCGCCGCCCGGCATTTGGCCTGTCCGCTACGCCATCTCGGCGTTGTAGACCGCGCTCGGCGGGTCGGCGGTGCCCGGCGCGAGCCGCGAATTGTAAATGTAGTGCGTCGAGCAGTAGGGGCAGACGATGTCGCTCTCCTTGCCCATGTCAATGAACACATGCGGATGATCGAAGGGCGGCAACGCCCCGATGCACTGGAATTCCTTGGAACCGATCTCGATCTGCGCGAGCCCGTCGCTGTTGTGGAAATGGGGTACGCTGTGGTCGGCCATCCGGAAAAACCTGGAGATCAAGAGTGACGGCCGAACATATCGAAGCGCCATTGCGATTGAAAGCGCCGGGCGAAGGAAAGTATGAAGGCGCCTGACCAACCGATCCCTCGGCCCATGCCCACCTTCCTCTCCGACGGCATCCAGCTCGCCTACGACGTTTTTGGCGCGGGCGAGCCGGTGCTGCTGATCCATGGCTTCGCCTCGAACACCCAGATCAACTGGGTGTCGACCGGGTGGGTGGATACCCTCACCAAAGCCGGCTACCGCGCCATCGCCTTCGACAATCGTGGACACGGGCGGTCGCAGAAGCTCTATGACCCGAACCTCTATTTCGCGCACGAAATGGCGGCCGATGCGGCGCGCCTTCTCGACCACCTCGAGATCGCCGCGCCGGTGCCGGTCATCGGCTACTCGATGGGGGCGCGGATCGCCGCCTTCCTGTGTCTCAACGCGCCGGAGCGGGTGCGCTGCGCGGTGCTCGGCGGCATGGGGACGAACCTCGTGACCGGGCTTGCCGATTCCGAGGAAATCATCGCGGCGCTGACCGCCGACACGCTCGCCGAGGTCAGGGGGCGCTCGGGGCGGCAGTTCCGGATTTTCGCCGAGCATTCGGGCGCCGATCGCGCGGCGCTCGCCGCCTGCATGATCTCCTCGCGCGAGCCGATGGCCGAAGCCGACGTGCGGCGGATTGCCACACCTGTGCTCGTCGCCGTGGGGGCCGAGGACGAGATGGCCGGCAGCGCTCAGGCGCTCGCCAGCCTCTTCCCGCACGGGGAGGCATTCACCATTCCGCGGCGCGACCACATGCGGGCCACGGGCGATTTCGCATTCAAGGAAGCGGCGCTGGACTTTCTGGCCCGGCAAAGGGGGTGAGCGCCGACAAACCCCCGCTATCCCGCTGTTATCGCCGGCCTATTTCTGGACTATTTCGATGAACACCATTCCTTTCGAGCCACGCCGTTTCCGTTCCACCGCCGCCTACTACGCCCGCTACCGCGTTCCCTATCCCGCAACTCTCATTGCCGCCGTCGCCACCCGCCTCAACCTCAAACCGGGCGACCGGGTGCTCGACCTCGGCTGTGGCCCCGGCCAGCTGGGGCTCGCCTTCGCTGCCCTCGGCATGGATGCGACGGGGGTCGACCCCGAGCCCGAGATGATCGAGGCGGCGCGCGCGGCGGCGCGCGAGGCGAGGCTCGCGTTCAACGTGGTCGAGGGCTCCTCCTATGGCCTTGGACCGCATCTCGGCCGTTTCCGCCTGGTCGTCATGGGGCGCTCGTTCCACTGGATGGACCGCCAGGCGACCCTCGAGGCGCTCGACCGGCTGATCGAGCCCGAGGGGGCGGTCGGGCTTTTCCACGACCGCCGGATCTGGGCCTCGCACGACTGGCACCAACTGGTCGAAGCGGGCGCCGAGACGTTTTCCCCGGGGCGTACCGAGACCCGCCATTTCCGGCGCTCCCCCGACTGGCTCCCGCACGAGGCCGTGCTCCTCGGGTCGGCCTTTTCCGCCGTCGAGACGCACGGCCGCGTTTTCCGGCAGGAGCTCACCATCGACGACATCATCGGGCGCACCTACTCGATGTCGGTGACCTCGCCCGAGGCACTGGGCGAGCGGATGGACGACTTCGAGGCGCACCTGCGCGCCGCGCTGCGGAGCGCCAACCCGGGCGGGCGCTTCGCCGAAATCGTCTCGGCCGAGGCGATCCTCGCCTTTCGTCCGGGCTAAAAGCTTCAGCGGGTGTTCATGGCTGTTGCGGCAATCTCCACCTGCCAACTCCCGGCTTCGTGAACCATTTTTCGCTGGCAGTGTTGGTATCGTGGCAGCGTTTGCCCTATATCGTCGTCCGGCGATGGAGGTCGACATGAGCGGCAATCTCAAGAACTCGGCGGTCGAGGCCGTGCACATGGCGGCGGTCGATCCCGTCTGGAATGCCGTGCTGCAGAATGCCCGCGACATGCTTGCCGCCGAGCCCGCCTTCGGCGCGCTCCTCATCGCGACGATCCTCCACCAGGACCGCTTCGAAGACGCGCTCGCGCATCGCCTCGCCGCAAGGCTCGGCCATGAGGACGTCCCGGCCGATCTCATCCGGCAGGCCTTTGCCGAAGCCCTCGCGGTCCGGCCCGAGATCGGCGCCGAGGCCCGTGCCGACCTCGCCGCGACGCTCGAGCGGGATCCGGCCTGCCACCGCGCGATCGAGCCGCTGCTCTATTTCAAGGGTTTTCAGGCGATCGAGACGCACCGCTTCGCCAACGCCCTCTGGCACCTGGGCCGCCGCGATTTCGCACTTTACCTCCAGAGCCGCTCGAGCCAGGTGTTCCAGGTGGACATCCACCCCCAGGCCCGGATCGGCCGCGGCATCATGCTCGACCACGGCACCGGCACGGTGATCGGGGAGACCGCGACGGTCGGCGACAACGTCTCGCTGATGCAGGGGGTCACGCTCGGGGGAACCGGGAAATCCGACCAGGACCGGCACCCCAAGATCGGCGACGGGGTGCTGATCGGCGCCGGCGCCATCGTTCTGGGCAACATCCGCGTCGGCGAATGCGCCCGCGTGGCGGCCGGCTCGGTCGTCGTCAAGGAAGTGCCGCCCCGGGTGACGGTCGCCGGCGTTCCGGCACGCATCATCGGGGAAGCGGGAACGCCCCAGCCCTCGGCGGTGATGGACCAGCTGGTTTCGGTGCGTGACACGACCGGCTGAGCCGTCCTAGTTTGCCGCCCCGGGCGGCGGTCATGCCGCAATCGGCCCTGCCGCGGGGGAACCCCCGGGCTAATCGTGCTTCGCTCAACCGCAAGGAAACGCCTTTTTGACCCATCCCGAAATCATCAAGCTCCAGAAATTCCTGCAGCAGAAGTTCAACAATCGGCACATCGACGTTCGTCCGCGCAACAAGCAGAACGACAGCGTCGAGGTCTATCTCGGCGAGGAATTTTTGGGCCTCATCTACGTCGACGATGAGGACGGCGATAAATCGTACAACTTCACCATGGCGATCCTCGACGTCGACCTCGACGAGGTGAAGTAGGCGAGCCGTGCCGGCCGAGGGTGGCGCGCCGCGTGGGGCGCCGCCCCTTCAGGCGCGGCGTGCCCGCAGGTGCCGCCAGACGAACCAGGCGATGCCGGCGAGGAGCAGCACCGCCACCAGCAGGTCGGCGCCATGGAAGGCCGACTTCAGGGCGGGGTTGGAATCCCACTGGATGCCCAGCTGCTCGCCCACATAGGCGAGGGCGAAACACCAGATCAGCGAGCCGACGAAGCTGTAGATCTGGAATTTCCACATGTTCATCTCGGCAAAGCCCGCCGGCAGCGCGATGAAGGTGCGCACGACCGGCAGGAGCCGGCCGATGAAGACGGTCGCCGTGCCCCAGCGGTCGAAGAAGCGCTCGGCGACGTCGATGTCGTGCCGGTTGAGCAGCACGTAGCGGCCCCAGCGCTCGGCGAGCGGCCGGCCGCCCCAGTAGCCGACGGCGTAGGCCACGGTCGAGCCTATGTTGCAGCCGATGGCGCCGGCGAGGGCCACTCCCCAGAGCGTCAGTTCCCCGGTCGAGACGAGGTAGCCGGCAAACGGCATGATGATCTCGGAGGGGACCGGAATGCACGCCGACTCGATCGCCATGAACAGGGCGACGCCAAAATAACCCGTCGCCGAAATCACCTCGACGACGATGGAGCCCAGGACTTCGATGATCTGGGTCAGCATCGCGGCGTGCCCTCAGGTTTTCGGGGTTTTCCGCCTACCCGAC
Organism: Devosiaceae bacterium; assembly: GCA_035547975.1. Lineage (GTDB taxonomy): Bacteria > Pseudomonadota > Alphaproteobacteria > Rhizobiales > Devosiaceae > DASZTU01. The sequence goes on from DASZTU010000263.1 coordinate 6,098, forward strand.
GGCGGCCGCGCTGGCAAGACCGGCGCAATAGGGGGAATGGGGATGACCCGGTCACGCGGCGGCGGGAGTGCGTAGCTCCCGCCTTGGCCCGGCGTCACCTCTCCCTTTGGGGGAGAGGTGATGCGGGGGCAGTGGCGCGGCACACTTCATCCCTTCGGGGCGAGGTGACGCCGGGCCAAGGCCGGAGCTACGCACTCCCGCCGCCGCGCCACCGGGTCATCCCCATTCCCCTATTGCGCCGGTCTTGCCAGCGCGGCCGCCGTCGGGTAGGCGGGAAACCCCGAAACCTGAGGGCGCGCCGCGATGCTGACCCAGATCATC
>DASZTU010000264.1:0-1675 GCA_035547975.1 Devosiaceae bacterium
CATCGCTTTCTCGCCGTGGCGCGGGACGCCGGCATCAAAACCACGACCAGGGTCTATCCGCTCGAGCGCGCCAATGAGGCGCTCGACGACCTCAGGGCTGGCCGTTTCCAGGGTGCCGCGGTCCTCGTGCCGTGACGCTACACTCTGATTTTGCCGCGTCTTTTGATTGCAGATCTGACCGCCCCAGGGTGGCCGTTGCCGCCCTGCAGGGCGAAGCGCTTGAGGAGCTCGGCGAGGACCAGATAGGCCGCGCTGATCGCGCCGATGCCGGCGAGGACAGGCAGGGGCGGTGTCGCGAAGTGGACGAGCCCGCCCAAAGGCGTCAGGGCGAGCGCGAAGGCGACGGCGAGGGCCGATAGCGAACTCACGACGAGGAGCCGATGCGGCCGGCTCGCCAGGACCGATCCGCTGGTGCGAATCAGGAAGATCACCAGGACCTGCGTGGTGATCGATTCCAGGAACCAGGCGGTCCGGAAGCCCGTCACGTCCGCATGCGTCGCGAGCAGGAGCCAGGCAAAGGTCGCCATGTCGAAGACCGAAGACAGCGGCCCCATGACCAGCGTGAAGCGCAGCACGGCCTGCATGTTCCAGGAGCGCGGATGGGCAATGTCCTCGGGGTCGGCATTGTCGAAGGGAATGCCGATCTCGGAAAGATCGTAGAGCAGGTTGTTGAGCAGTACCTGAAGCGGCGCCAGCGGCAGGAAGGGCAGGAAGAGCGAGGCCGCGGCCATGGACAGCATGTTGCCGAAATTCGAACTCGTGCCCATGCGCACGTATTTCATGATGTTGGCGTAGGTGCGCCGCCCCTCCGCGACGCCATCGCCCAGGACGGCCAGATCGGGCGCGAGGAGGATGATGTCGGCCGCCTCACGCGCGACATCGGTGCCGCCCGCGACCGAGATGCCGACATCGGCCGCGTGGATGGCGGGCGCGTCGTTGATGCCGTCCCCCATGAAGCCGACGACGTGCCCGCGCTGCCGCAGGGCCCGGACGATCCGGCTCTTCTGCTCCGGGGACACTCGGACGAAGAGATCGACACGCCCCGCGGCCGTTGCGAGGGCGCGGTCGCTCAGCCGGGCGATGTCCTCGCCGGTCAGCATGCCGTGCGCCGGCAGACGAAGCGCATCGACGATATGCTGCACCACGGGTCCCGTGTCGCCCGAGATGATCTTCACCCGCACGCCCGCCTTCAGTAGATCCGCGACGGCGGGCCCCGCGGACTGCTTGGGCGGGTCGGCGAAGGCGGCGCAGCCGACGAAGACGAGTTCGGCTTCATCGTCCGGCTTGATGGCCGCGCAATCGGGCGGCATGGGTCGCCGGGCGACGACGAGCAGGCGCAGACCCTGCTTTCCCTTGGCCTCGATGAGCGCGGCGAGGCGGGCTCGCTCGGCTTCGTCGAGCGTCGCAATCGAGCCATCCGGCCGCTCGATCCGGCTGCAGCGGGGCAGCATCGCCTCGGGCGCCCCCTTCGCAACGCTCTCGCGGCAGGCTCCATCGGTCACGAGGACGGAGGCGCGCCGGCGCTGAAAATCGAACGGCGCGTCGGCGACAAGGGTCCAGCCGTCTGCCTCGGGCGGGGCGCCGGCCATCGCCGCCTCGTCCAAACCGCTCCGTATGCCGCGGGCAAAGCAGCTGTTGCGGCGGAGCAGCTCGACCGTGCGGGGGCTGTCGCGGT
>DASZTU010000265.1:0-9037 GCA_035547975.1 Devosiaceae bacterium
GACCGGCTCGCCGACCAGCCGGCCACGCACGCGCTGGCCAAAGCCTTCGTGGCCGATTTCCTCGATTTCGAAGAAGGCCCCTTCCCGCCCGACCGTCAGCAGCCGCAAGCCCCTGTCGAGGGCGGCGAAGGCAAAAGCCTCGGACTCGGGATCGTCGGCATTGACGACCGCGGCCGCGTCGGGACGCGCGAGGTCGCGGAAGAGGCGCAGCTTGGCCTCGCCATAGGCGCGCATCGAGCCATGGTAGTCGAGATGGTCGCGGGTGAGGTTGGTGAACCCCACGGCCGCAAAGCGCATGCCGTCGAGCCGCCGCTGCGCCAGCCCATGGCTCGAGGCCTCGAGCGCGACGTTGTCGATGCCTTCGGCCTTGAGCCGACCCAGTTCACGATGGAGGCTCAGCGAATCGGGCGTCGTGAGCGAGCCCGGCGTGAGCCCCGCGGCGGTCTCGATGCCGAGCGTGCCGAGGCTGGCCGCGGCGATGCCTGCCGCCTGCCAGATCTGCCGGACGAACGAGGCGACCGAGGTCTTGCCGTTCGTGCCGGTGACGGCGACCGCCGTCCCGGGCTGCGGCGCGAATCGCCGCGCCGCCGCCCGCGCGTAGGCGGCGCGGACATCCTCGACCACGATGACGGGAACGCCCGGATCGATCTTCGGCTGGCGGTCGGTCACGATGGCAGCGGCGCCCCGGGCCACCGCGTCGCCGGCAAACGCGTCGCCGTGCTCCCTGCTGCCGGGCAGGGCAAAGAAGGCATCGCCCGGCGCGATGGCGCGGCTATCGGCGTTGAGGCCGCCGACACACACGTCCGCGGCCGGGGCGGCACCCGAATCCTCCAGCAATGCGGCCAGCGAGAACACGTCAGGTGCTTCCTTGCGACGACTCGACGAGGGTTTTTGCTCTATTAGCGCGGCCGCGTCCACGTTGCGATCCGCCGCCGGCCCGGGATCGAGCGTCATTTCGGCCCCCGGGCTCAGCGGATCGAGGGCGGCACGAGCTGGTCGTCGATCGCCTTGGAGAAATTCGGCGCCACGCCCAGCATCGGGGCGACCCCGGCGATGATCATGCCGGCGGTCTTGCCTGCGTTCCAGCCGGCGGTGTCGCCGGTGGTGGGGCCCTCGCGGTGCGGCTCGTCGATGATCACCACCATGGCGTATTTGGGATCGTCGAGCGGGAAGGCGGCGGCGAAGACGTTGAAGTTCTTGTTGCGCGTGTAGCGGCCGTGCTCGACCTTTTCGGCGGTGCCCGTCTTGCCGCCGGCGCGGTAGCCCTGGGCCTGCCGGTCCATGACGGTGCCCGAGCCCTCGAGCGCATTGAGCCGCATGAGCTCGCGGATTTCGAGGCTCGTCTTCGGCGAGATGAAGCGCTTGCCGAGCGCGGCCACCTCGGCCGGGGTCCGCCGGTAAAGGGTCGGCGGCTCATAGATCCCGTCGTTGACGAAGGCCGCCATGGCGGCCGCCATATGCAGGGGTGTGATGGCGATACCGTGTCCGAACGAGGCGGTTGCGGCCGTCACGTCGGAGAATTTCTTCGGGATATTGGAGTTCGTCTTTTCCGGCAGCTCGATCGGCAGCGGATCGTCGAAGCCGAGCTTGGTCATGAAGGCCCGGTAGTTCTCCTTGCCCCAGGTCTGCATGATGTGGATGGCGCCGATGTTCGACGAATACTTGTAGATTTCCGGCACGCTGAGGATGCGGTGCTGGCCGTGGAAGTCGTCGATGGTGAAGCGCCCGAACCGAACGCCGAAGCGCGCGTCGAAGTGGTCGGTCATCTTCACCGCCCCGCTGTCGAGCGCCCCGGCGAAGGTGATGGTCTTGAAGGTCGAGCCGAGCTCGTACTTGCCCGCGGTGATGCGATTGAAGCGCATGCGCGGCTCGCCGTTGTAGGGGGCGATCATCGAGGAGGGGTCGTTGGGGTCGAAATCCGGCACCGACGACAGGGCGATCACCTCGCCGGTGTGCACGTCGAGCATCACGGCCGCGGCGGCGTGCGCCTTGTAGCGCGTCAGGGCGTCGAGCAGCATCTCGCGCATGACGTGCTGGACGCGCATGTCGATCGACAGCTGCACGGGCTTCAGGTTCTGAACATTGGCGATGCCGACCGCCTGGAGCGCCGCGAGATTCTCGCCATCGATGGTTTCCTCGATCCCGCCGATCCCCTTGTTGTCGACATTGACCGAGCCCAGGATGTGGGAGGCTTCGGGCCCCCCTGGGTAGAAGCGCTTGCTCTCGGTCAGGAAGTCGAGGCCGGGAATGCCGAGATTGTAGATCTTCTCCTCGATCTCGGGCGTCAGCTGCCGCTTGATCCACACGAAGCCCTTGTCGCCCGAGAGTTTCTGCCGGAGCCACCTGGCGTCGAGGTCCGGTAGCACGGTGCGCAGCTTTTCCACCGCCTCGTCGACGTCGATGATGCGGCGCGGCTCCGCGTAGAGCGACGGCACGCGGATATCGACCGCCATCTCGAGGCCGTTGCGATCGAGGATGGCCGGCCGCGAGGCGGTGATCGCCTCCCGGGAGCGGCCTTCGATGGTATTGTCCTGGACGACCATGCCGAGCTGCACCAGCCGGCCTCCGACGACGCCGAAGATCGCAACCAGCCCGGCGACGACCCAGCGGATGCGCGTCTTGGTCAGGTCGCCCCGGAATTTTCGCGCGCCGGTCAGCGAAATCGGGCGGACGTCGTCGCCGGTCACTACGGCCATGGCTATTGCCCCCCAATCGTCGTGTGGTCGGCCGGATCGACGCCCGCCTCGAGTGACTTGAACAGGGCCGTCATCGCCTCGGTATCGGGCTGCACGGGCCGCATCGGCAGGTCGGCGAGCGAGCCGAACTGGGTCTGCTTGATCGGCTGGAGGTCCAGCTGGTCCTGGTGCCGCATGATGATCGGCTGCACGTAGCCGGGCTGGTTGAGGTAGCTCCAGTCCGCCTGGAGGAGCGACAGCTGGCCCTGCTGCTTCTCTATGTGCCGTTCGAGCGCCTTCTTGTCGCGGGCGATTTCCTCGACCGAATATTTGAGGCCGTAGACCGCAACGAACGCGATGCTGCTCGTCAGCATCAAGAGGATGTTGAGCTTGCGGATCATGCCGCCCCCCTCCAGGTCGGCAACCCGAGGCCTTCCGTCGAGACGGGACGCGGCGGCGCCGCGCTGCGGCGGGCACTGCGCAGGGTGGCCGAACGGCTGCGCGGGTTGCGGGCGATCTCGGCGGGCGTGGCCTTGCGCGGCTTGCGCACCTCGATCCAGGTCGGCGGCTCCTCGGCCAGCTGCGGCAGGTGGCGGGACTGCAAAGGTCGTGTCTTTTCAGCTTCGAGGAAGCGCTTGATGATGCGATCCTCGAGCGAATGAAACGAGACGACGGCCAGCCGGCCACCCTCGGGCAAGAGGCGCTCGGCCGCGAAGAGGCCCTCGACCAGTTCGCCAAGCTCGTCGTTCACGGCGATGCGCAAAGCCTGGAAACTGCGCGTCGCCGGATGGACATCGCCGGGCCGGCGGCCGATCGCCTTTTCGATGAGGCGCGCCAGCTCCGCCGTCGTGCCGATGGGCGCCGCCGCCCGCGCGGCAACGATGGTATGGGCGATGCGGCGCGATCTGCGCTCCTCGCCATAGGCGAAAAGCACGTTGGCGAGCTCGGTTTCGGAGAGGCCGTTGACGAGGTCGGCCGCGCTTTCCCCCTCCCCCGCCATGCGCATGTCGAGCGGCCCCTCGCGCAGGAACGAGAAGCCGCGGCCGGGCTCGTCGAGCTGCATGGAGGAGACGCCGATGTCGAGCACGACCCCGTCGGCCGGCGCCGCGACCAGCCTGTCGAGCGCCGAAAACGTCCCCGGCACGAAGGTGAACCGGTCGGGATAGGCCTCGGCGAGCGCGGTGGCGAACGGGCGCACACTCGGATCGCGGTCGATCGCGACCACCGAGGCCCCCGCCTCGAGCAGCGCGCGCGAATAGCCGCCCGCGCCGAACGTGCCGTCGACGAAGCGGGCGCCGGCGAGCGGGGCGAGCGCCTCCAATACCTCGGCGAGCATCACCGGCTGATGCGGGCCAGCCAGGTCAGGCGGACTGGGCGCGGGGGGCTGGCGCATCTTCGGGCACAAAACTCCACTTCGGCATGGCCGAACGCAGCGCCTGGCGAAGCAGGTGCAAAATGCACTTTGACCAATGGAACTTAAGATTCTGTTGCCCATATCGGCCGGGGCGGGCGGATGGGGGCGTGGTTTCCGCAAGCGGGAATCCATCTTGGCTAGAAAAGCCGCCCATCCGCGGCGCTTCTCTGCGCGCCGGAGCATCTGGCCACCCCCACCCCTGACCCCTCCCCGCAAGGGGGAGGGAGAGGGCCGGCGCTTGGTTGGGGCCTCATGGTTCGAGGCTCACTGCGCTCGCACCTCACCATGAGGGGTTGGGGAGGGGCCTCACCTGGGAACGGCCTCGGGTTCAGCACGATGGTCTTGGCAAGGGCTCCCCTCGGAAACCCCCTCCCTAGGACCTCACCCTGAGCTTGTCGAAGGGCGAGGTCCGGGCCCGACCCGGTTCGTCACGGCTGGTCCCCGCCATGCCGGAGCATCTGGCCACCCCCACCCCTGACCCCTCCCCGCAAGGGGGAGGGAGACGGCCGGCGCCGGGGGTTGGGCCCGCCCCCTCCACCAGGCTCCGCCTGATTCCCCTCCCCCGTGAACGGGGGGAGGAGAGACGCGGGCCGCGCTGCGGACGGAGCCACGCGCCAATCGCCCGCTCGCCGCCGCGCATCGCCCGGGCCCAGGCGCCGCGGCGAGAGGGGAAGGCGCCAGTTGACCTGTAAGCCGGGTTCTGTAAGGCCAGCTTGCGCTGACGTGGCGGCCATTCATCTGGGAACGCCGTTGCCGGCGCCCTCGTGCAACCAACCCGGACGACTGACCTCGAAACCGGCCTGGGTTGCCCCGCGTCGTCCCTATTTGGTTTTGCTCCCGGTGGGGTTTACCCTGCCGTCCCCATTGCTGGGTCCGCGGTGCGCTCTTACCGCACCATTTCACCCTTACCGGCCGCGCGGGCCGGCGGTGTGTTTCTGTGGCACTTTCCCTAGGGTCGCCCCCGCCGGCTGTTAGCCGGCACCGTATTTCGATGGAGCCCGGACTTTCCTCCCCGCGGCAAAAGCTCGCGGAGCGGCCGCCCGGTCAACTGGCAACGGGGGTTGTTTCAGGCGGTGGCGTGGGCGTCAAGCCGTCTCGGGGCTGGGCAGCACCCGCGTCTTCATGATCTGCGAGTAGGCGTGGTTGATCGCCGCCATGCGCGCCGTCGCGACGCCGATGAGTTCCTCGGGCACGCCCTTTGCGATCAGCCGGTCGGGGTGGTGCTCGGCGACGAGGCGCCGATAGACGCGGCGCACCTCCTCGCGGCTCGCGCCGGGGACGAGCCCGAGGACGAGGTAGGGGTCGGTGCCGTCGTCGAGATAGACGTGCTGGGCCGCGATCTGCTCGAAGCGGGCGTCGTCGAAGCCAAAAATGTCGCTGACGTGCTTGAGGTAGCGCAGTTCGCTCTCGTGGATCATGCCGTCCGCGGCGGCGATCGAAAACAGGCCGTCGAGCACGTGCTCGAGCGTTTCGGGCATTTCAAAGAAGAACCGGCCGATCTTGCGGGCGTAGGCCTCATAGCCGGCCACGTCCTGCTGGGCGAGGGCGAAGAGCCGGTCGACCTGCGCCTCGATGCCCGGGGCGATCTCGACCGTCTTCTTGAAGGCGCGGATTTCGGAGGCCGTGACGACGCCGTCCGACACGGCCATCTTGGCGGAAAGCGCGATCAGCGCCAGGGTGAACGCGGCATCCCGCCCGCCGGGCAGCCAGGTGTCCGGATCGAGCGCGTTGAGGAGCGAACCCGCAACGCCGGTGCGCTGCGAGAACGAGCCCAGTTTTTCCGCTATGCGCTGCCAGATCGACACGGCCGACTCTCCACTGGCCGCACCATAGCCGGCCAAAGGCAAATGAAAAGCTATGCGGCACAAGACGTGTTGCACGAGTTTGTCCCTTCCGGCGAATGTCCGAGGAGCGATCTAGTTGCCGGCGGGAGCGCTGTTGCTGTTCGACAATAGGTGATGCTGCTTGAGGTAGTCCTCGAGCGTCCCCGATTTCCAGTCCTTGAGGTCGGCCTCGGTCGCGGTGCGGGCCGGGGCCGCCTGCGGACGGGCCGATGCCGGCAGGGGGCGCGGCAGCGGCACGGCCACGGCCGGCTGCGTTGCAGGCGCGGCGGCTGGGGTAGCCACATCGTCGGCCGGCGCCGGATCGACCGATGCCACGTCGGCCGGCGGCTTGGCCGCCGGGGTCGCGGGCGGCGGGTTGGCGGCCACGGGCGCCGCCGGCTTCGGCTCGGCTGCGGGGGTGGCCGGCTTCGGCGCCGCTGCAGCCGAGTCGGAGGCGCCCTTGGTCGGGCTCAAATAGCTCGGCAGCGTCTTGTTCTTCGCAAGGTAATCCCCGACGGGGTCGGCGGGCACATCGGCCGTGCCATCGTCTGCCGTCGCAACCTCCGTGGCGGGCGGGGCCGCATCCTGGGCCGCCGCGGCTGCCGAGGCGGCGTTGGCGGCCTTGGCGCTGGCGACCTCGTTTGCCGGGGCCGTATATGCCGGGGCGGCCTTATCCGCGCTCGCCTGAGCCGCTGGCGCCGAGGCGGAGTCGGAATCGAGACTGTCCCCCGAGGCGGGGGCCGAGTCCTGCACCGAGACGCTATTGGCGCTCTCACCCGCAAACCGCGACCGCACCAAGTCGGTCACGGGAACAGCGATGACAACCGCCAGCCCCGCCCATGCGAGGGCGCCGGTGATCTGCCTTACCGAAATCATGAACTGGGTTCCCAAATACGCAACGACCCAATCACATCAAAGCCCGGAAGCGTGGCCATTTTGTGGATCGGCCCCTTACGGCCGCTGGAGGTCCGGGCGCCGGCCGAGCAGGCGGGCCAGGGCCAAAACGAAATTGGACCGGTTGAGGGTGAAGAAGTGGAACTCGGTCACGCCCTCGTCCACGAGTTCCAGCACCTGCTCGGCCGCCACGGCCGAGGCGACCAGCGCGTGCGTCTCGGGGTCGTCCTCGAGACCGGCGAAGCGTTCCGCCAGCCAGGGCGGAATGCCGGCGCCGCAGCGCTTTGCGAACTGGGCGATCTGGGTGAAATTGTGGATCGGCTGGATACCCGGGACGATCGGCGCCGTGATCCCGGCCTTGCGCGCCCGCTCGACGAAGCGGACATAGTCGCGATTGTCGAAGAACATCTGGGTGATGGCGCGGTCGGCGCCGGCATCGAGCTTGCGCTTGAGATTGTCGATATCGGCATCCCAGGACGGGCTCTGCGGATGCTTTTCCGGATAGGCGGCCACGGAGATATCGAAGTCGCCGATCCGGCGGATGCCGGCGACGAGTTCGGCGGCGCTCCGATACCCCTCGGGGTGGGGGACGAAAGGCTTGCCGACCCCTTCGGGAGGATCGCCCCTCAGCGCCACGATGCGGCGGACGCCGGCGTCGCGGTAGCCGCGGACGACTTCGTCGACGTCGGCGCGCGAGGCCCCGACGCAGGTGAGATGAGCGGCGGCGTCGACGCCGGTTTCCGCCGTGATGCGGCGCACCATGCGCAAGGTCCGCTCGCGCGTCGAGCCGCCGGCGCCATAGGTGACCGAGACGAAGCGCGGTTGCAGCGGTGCGAGGCGGCGGAGGCTTTCCCAGAAGCGCTCCTCCATGGCGTCGGTCTTGGGTGGAAAGAACTCGAACGAGAGCTGCAAATCCGCGCGCTCGGCCGGGGAGAGCCGGCTCACCCGCTCGCGATCAAGGTCGATGGTCATTCGGCATTTCCCTCCGGTCCGGCCACGAGGCGCCACAGGCATACCGTCAGGCCCGCATCGTCCGCGGGCGGAAGTGTCTTGAACGAGGCGACCGCGAGGCCTGCGGCATGGGCCCACTCGGCCATCTGCATCTCGGAGAGGCCGAGGCGGCGATGCGCGTGGTGGGTGCGCAGGAACTCCAGTTCATGGGGCGCGAAATCGACGATGAGCATCTCGCCGGAAGGTTTCAGCGAGGGCCTGATCTCGGCGAGGAGACGCCCCGGATCATCGAAATAATGGAGCACCTGGTGGATGACGATCAGGTCGGCCCGGCCCAGCGCGGCATCGAGGTTCGAAATGTCGCCGAGCCGCACCTGCGCGTGGGCGATGCCCGAGGCGGCAAGCTTGGCCCGCGCCACGGCCAGCATTTCGCGGCTGGAATCGATGCCGATGCCGCGGCGGTAGTGCGGCGCCAAAAGTTCGAGCATGCGCCCGGTGCCGGTGCCGAGGTCCAGCAGGAAGTCGACCTGCCGCGCGCCCAGCGCTTCGAGGATCGCGGCTTCGACGGCCGCATCCGGCACATGAAGCTTGCGCAGCACGTCCCAGCTTTCGGCGACCTTGGCGAAATAGGCCGCGGCCTGCTTCTGCTGGTTGGCGCGGACCCAGTCGAGCCGCGCCCGGTCGCGGGCACGATCCGGATCGGCGGGGTCGAGGCGGGCGATCAGCCAGTGAACGAGTTCCGCCGCCTCGCCCTGGGCGAGCCGGTAATAGGCCCAGGCGCCCTCGGCATGCCGGTCGATGAGCCGGGAATCGGCGAGGAGTTTCAGGTGGCGGGAGATGCGCGGCTGGCTCTGGCCCAGGATCTCGGTCAGGTCCTTGACCGTGTGCTCGCCATCGGCAAGAAGCGCCAGCAGGCGCAGCCGGGTCCCCTCCCCCGCCGCGCGCAACACCCCCACCAATGCGCCCAGTTCCGCCATCTGCCTACGTGACATAAAGATATCTTTATATGACGTGCCGCGAATGTTTAGTCCATCCCGCGGCAAAGAAAAAGGGGCCGCCGAAGCGACCCCGAGAGGCTGACGATGGAGAAGGCTGAAGTCAGGCGGCGCCGATGATGGGCGAGCGCTCCTCCCCGGCGGCCGGCCGTTTGCGGAACGCGTGGGCCCGCCAGAGCTCGAAAATCCCGGTCGCTTCCTCGGGGCTGATGGCCTCGAAGCGGCGGCGCACGTTCTGCCGGTCGGCGTCGGTGGGCAGGTCGCGCCACGGCAGGCAGGCGACGA
>DASZTU010000266.1:0-2030 GCA_035547975.1 Devosiaceae bacterium
CAACGCCGACACCGTGATGTCACGCTCGAACGCCTCGCTCCTCGCCGAGGTCTTCCCCGACGTGCCGACCAAGGGGCAGATTTCGAACAACGGCACGCTGCTCTCGATCGACAAGGCCAAGCGGATGCTGGGCTATATCCCGCAATATTCCTGGCGCAACGAGGTGAAGTGAGGCGCGAAGGCGCCTTCTACACCCCGTAGCGCTCGGTCTTGATCAGCGGCGCCGGGAGGCCCGCGTCGATCAGCCCCTGGGAGGCCGTTTCGACGAAACGGTTGGCGCCGCAGACGAAGGCGATGGCCGGGTTGGCGGGAAGCCGCTGCAGCAGTTCGGCAATGATGGGCATGTCGAGCCGGCGCGAGAAATCGACCGGCCGACGCGCGGGCTCGCGGGTGATGGCGAAGGCGAGCTCGAAGCCCCGGCCCGAGTCGTGCATGGCGAGGAGCTCGTCGCGGAAGATCACCTCGTCCCAGGTGCGCGCCGAATAGAAGAGCAGCGCCGGCACCTCCGATTTCTGCGCCGCCCGGTGCCGGAGCATGCTCATCAGCGGCACGACACCCGATCCGCCGCCGATGAGGAGCAATGGGCTGGGCCCGGCGATCGTCCAGATGAAGTGCCCGCCGAGCGGCCCCCTTATGTCGATGACGTCGCCGACTTGGGCCACTTCGTGGAAAAACGGGGAAACCTCGCCCTCGTCGAGCCGCTCGATCGCGAGCTCGATTTCCCCGTGCGTCTCGGGCGCCGAGGCGATCGAATAGCTGCGCTGCGCGCGATAGCCGTCGGGGGCCGTCAGGCGCACGTCGACGTGCTGGCCGGCCCGGAAGGCGAAGGGCTGCGTGGGGCGGAAGAAGAAACTCGACACCCGCGGCGTCGAATGGTCGATCCGGGTGATCGTTGCCGGCTGCCAGCGGATGGCCGCCGCCGACAGCAGGATGGGGTCGTGCTCAGTCACCGGTGAAGCGCTGCTCCTTCCAGGGGTCGCCGTAGATGTGATAGCCGCGCAGCTCCCAGAAGCCGGCCTCGTCGCGGCGCGTGAACTGGAGGCCGCTGATCCACTTGGCAGACTTCCAGAAATAGAGGTGCGGCACGAGGAGGCGCGCCGGGCCGCCGTGCTCGGGCGTGATCGGCTGGCCCTCGTAGCTGAGCGCCACCATGGCCTTGCCGTTGGTGAGGTCGGCGAACGGAACGTTGGTGGTGTAGCCGTCAAAGCACGAGGCGAGCATGTAAGGGGTCGTCGCTTCGATCCCTGCCGCCGCGAGGATGTCGTCGACGAGGACGCCTTCCCAGTGGGTATCGAACTTCGACCAGGTGGTGACGCAGTGGATGTCGCGCAGGAATTTGGTCTGCGGCAGGGCGTTGAACTCGTCCCAGTTCCATTTCGCGACGGGACGGATCCCGTCCTTGAGGGTAAAACTCCAGCGCTCGGTCGAGAGGCGCGGCGTCGGCCCCGCGGAAAGCACCGGAAAATCGTGGGTGAGGTGCTGGCCGGGCGGCAGCCGCCCTTCCGATCCGGGTTCACGATGCCGGCCGAAAAATCCCCGTGTGGCCTCTGCCATCTCGCTTCCCCTTGAACTGGTTGCGTTGGGGCGAGACTAGGCCGCGGCGGCACGTTCGACAACGGCCGGCGGCGAATGTTAGTGTCCGCGACAGGGACCGGGGCGCGCAGTCGCTCCCCCGCAAGCCCGGCAAAAGCGCGCCTAAGACGCCGGAGCGCCGGGCGGAGATTGCGCGGAAGGCGGCTCACAAACGGTGGGCGAAAAATCTTTAGCTTCTTCGACGCTCATAACCAGTCCACTTGGACTGTCTGGCCTGGCTTTTGTGATCCCGACGTGATCGACGACAACCATCCCACCGGGAGATAAGCCTTCCTCGTTCGGACCGAAGTTCCCGGCCGCGAAGCCAAATGTGACCTGGAGTTGCCATCTTCCGTCAGCAACACCGGCGGCCCGTATGAGAAGGGCGAGCAGCTCACGATGGCTGAAGTCGTAAGTGGAGATTTCAGGCATACTCTTTTTCCACGATGCGTGCGTCG
>DASZTU010000267.1:0-19199 GCA_035547975.1 Devosiaceae bacterium
GCCTATACGGCGGCACCGAACAGGCGGCCGACGCCGGCCGTAATCGCCATCGCGATGGCGCCCCAGACGACCACCCGGACGGTCGGGCGGACCATCCCCGCCCCGCCGACCATTGCCCCGAGCGCGCCCAGCACGCCGAGGAGGATCAGCGACACGGCGACGACGCCGATCTCCGCCCATTGTCCCGGCAGCAGCCAGGCGGCGAGGACCGGCACCACCGCCCCGCTCGCAAAGGTCGCGGCCGAGGTCAGCGCCGCCTGGATCGGCCGCGCGGCCGTCACCTCGGAGATGCCGAGCTCGTCCCTGAGATGCGCGCCGAGCGCGTCCTTGCGCATGAACTGGTCGGCAACCTGTTGCGCGAGTTCCGCGTCGAGCCCGCGCCGGACGTAGATCTCGGCGAGTTCGCGCCGCTCGAACTCGGGGTCTTCCGCCAGTTCCCGCCGCTCGCGCGCCATGTCCGCCTGTTCGGAATCGGCCTGCGAGCTGACCGAGACATACTCCCCGGCCGCCATAGAGAGGGCGCCGGCGACGAGCCCCGCCAGCCCGGCGACCACGACGGCGCCCTTCTCCGGCGAAGCGGCGGCGACGCCGACGACGAGGCTCGATACCGAGACGATGCCGTCATTGGCGCCGAGCACGGCCGCACGCAGCCAGCCGATCCGGCCGACCGCGTGGCGCTCTTGGTGAAGCTTGAGTCGGCTCATCCCGGCTCCCTCAGGCGACATCCTCGGGTGCCGGCGACCTCTTGCGGCCGCTGACCATCGCCGCGACCAGGTTCTCCCGGTGACGCAGGCTCGCAAGGGCGACGCCCGCAAGGTGGGCGAGGACGAGAAGCAGCAAGCCGTTGCCGAGCACATGGTGCAGTCTCTGCATCCCCTCGTCTCCAAAGAACTGATCGGTGGTCTGCAGGTAACCCGTGGCGGCGGTGGCCAACATGATCAGCATCAATGCAATGATCATGACACCCCCGGCCGGGTTGTGACCGATGTAGCGGGCTTCTCGCCCGGTCGCGATGGCCCACAGGTATCCCCCGACGGCGCGCGGGCCTCTGACGAATTGCGAGAAGCGCGCATAGTGCGTGCCGAGCAAGCCCCATAACAGGCGCAGCAGCACCAGTGCCGCCGCTGCGCCGCCTGCCCAGTAGTGCAGCGAGCCGGCGCCGTGGCGGGTGAGGAAGACGACCAGGAAACTGGTCGCCAACCCCCAGTGGAAGATGCGGACGAACGGGTCCCAGACACGGATCAGATCGAACCGGCCGGTCCCCACGGCATCTTCCTGCGCCATCACTGTTCCCCGGCTTCGGGATTGTCGACCTTCTCGAGGGTCTCGGCGTTGAAGGCCTCGTTGACCTTCTTGCCGTCCTTGTCGACGGCGTAGACCTCGTAGCAGCCACCCTCGGTCTTGATCTGTTTGACCTTCATTCCTTCTGCCTGCAGCTGCTTTTCGAGCGTTGCCTTCGGCTGGAACTTGCTGGGGGACGCCGTGCTGCAGGTTGCGCCGGCGGCGAGTGCAGGAGAGGCGGCGACCGCTGCAAGCGCGGCGAGGCTCAGAACACGTATCATCTTGGACAGACTCCATTTGTGGACGCCGTCCAGCTAGGCAATGAACCTGACGTGTAACTGAATGTTTCCGGGGCCGGACCAGCGCCCCCAGGCCCGATCGGCTTCCCCGCCCGGTTGCCGGGTCAGGCGCAAAGTCACTGACGCGGTGGCTCGGCGCCCGCCCGGCGAATCCCCTCTTCGATGACGTGCCGCATCGTGGCCCGCGCCCGGGCTTCGTCGCCGGCCGCGATCGCATCGACCACGGCCCGGTGTTCTGCCGCCGAACGGGCGACGCCGCCGGGCTCGTCGACCGGCGAGCTTTTCGTCAGCGCCGCGATCAGGGCCACCTCGATCAGCGAACTCAATGCGGAGAGGAAGGCGTTCCCGGCGATGCGGCCGAGATAAAGGTGGAAGTTGAGGTCCGCATCGACGAAATCGTGCCGCGAGCGCCCCGCCGCGGCCATGCGCTCCACCCATGCATAAAGGCCCGGCAGGTGCTCGGCCGTGCGCCGGCGCGCGGCGAGCGCCGCCGCTTCCACCTCGACGATCAGGCGCACCTCTCCCAGCGCGCCGAGCAGGTCGCCGCTGAAACCGACATTGGCCTGCCAACGCAGCACGTCAGGGTCGAACACCTGCCAGTCGGGGCGCGGGCGAACGCGGGTGCCGATCCTCGATTTCGCCTGCAGCAGCCCCTTGCCGGAGAGGGTCTTCATCGCCTCGCGCAACACGGTGCGCGAAACCTTGAACTGCGCCATGAGGTCGGCTTCGGCGGGCAGCAGCCCGCCTTCCGGGTAAACGCCCGCGATGATCCTCAGGCCGATCTCGTTGGCGACGTGCGCGGTGCGCGAGCGCGACCCCCGGGCATTATCCCTGGCCGGGTTGGCCGCGGGGGGACCGGAATCGACCGGTGGGGGCGGGGACCGCGGGCGGCGCTTGGCCGGCGTTCCGCGGCGCCGCGGCCGATAGCCCAGGGCGGCCGCCGCTTCGATGACCCGTCGGCGCGTTTCGGCCGAAATGTGCGCCCGGCTCTCGCCGTTGAGCACGAAGGAAACCGTCGTCTGCGAGCAGCCGGCCTCCCGCGCGATATCGTTCATGGTGATGCGACTGGCGACCATTACCTTGCCCCTCTGCCGGTGCACGGCGTACCCGCCGCCGCATCGAAGGTCCCGTGAGCCTCTTATTATTACTAATCGTCTAGGCGGGGAAGGGCGTGGCCAAGCTTTTCTGAGCACGTCGCAATTCCACGTTTCGTGATCGACGTGCGGCGAACCGTCTGGCGGAATTATCGTTTTCGACAGAGGCACATTGTCTCGCGCCGCGCCCGCGGATTGACCTCGGGGCCAACGGATATTAGTGTGATTAATGTTGACGGATCGGCAGGAGCGAGCCCGCAGCGAGAGCTGCAGGGGTGAGTTGCTGACCTTTCCGGGCGCGAGACCGGCCGACTGCCGGTCGAATGGGAGGAAATTGATGAAGAATGCATTCAAGCTGGCGACCGCAATCGCGGTCGGCCTGTTGATGGGTACTGCTACCCTGTCGCCGGTTATGGCGCAGGACAAGCCGAGCATGGCCTTCGTCGCCAATGTCGCCTCGGATTTCTGGAAGGCAGCCGAGGCGGGCATGAAGAAGGCCCAGGGCGAGCTGCCCGACTACACGCTCGAATTCAAATACCCCGACCAGGGCACGGTCGCCAGCCAGCAGCAGCTGATGGACAACCTTGCCGCCGCGGGCGTCAAGGCGATCATGGTCTCGGCCGTCGATCCCAAGGCGACCGACGTGCTGAACAAGATCGCCGGCGAGACGGCCCTGTTCACCACCGACTCCGATGCGCCGCAGTCCAACCGCATTGCCTATATCGGCTCTTCGAACGTGCTCGCCGGCGGGCAGGCTGCCGAGATCGCCAAGAAGGCGATGCCCAATGGCGGCAAGTGCATGGGCTTCGTGGGGCTGCTCGATGCGGCCAACTACAAGGAGCGCGCCCAGGGCTTTACGGACGGGCTCAAGGGCACGAACATCTCCCTCGTCGATACCCGCGGTGACGGTGGCGACCAGACCCGCGCCAAGGCCAATGTCTCGGACGTCCTGACCGCCAATCCGGACATCAACTGCATGGTCGGCTTCTATTCCTACAACACGCCCCAGATCTACCAGGCGCTCAAGGATGCCGGCAAGCTCGGCCAGATCACCATCGTCGGCTTCGATGACGATCCGATCACCCTCGGCGGCATCAAGGAAGGCACCATCTCGGGCACCGTCGTGCAGCAGCCGTTCGAATGGGCCTACCAGGGCTTCAAGCTGATGGCGGCCTATCTCAAGGGCGACAAGTCGGGCATCCCCGACAACAAGCAGATCATCGTCCCGACCAAGATCCTCTACAAGGACGACATCGATCCCTACGTCGCCAACCTCAAGGCGATGCAGGGCAAGTAACAGCGTGCATCGGGCCGGCCCGCCTCACCGCGGCCGGCCTCTCCATTTACGCCGCACCCGGGGAGGCGGCGAACGACCTTGCCGCCCCACCCGGGTCCGCCTACTCTTGGGCCATGATGAGCACAGCCGCTGCACCGAGCCAGCCGGCGACGGCCGCGCCTTTCCTTTCGCTTGCCGGCATCCGGAAGGTCTATCCGGGCGTGGTGGCGCTCTCGAACTTTTCGATGAGCATCGGGCCCGGCGAGGTGCTCGGCCTCGTCGGGGAGAACGGGGCCGGCAAATCCACCCTGATGAAGATTCTGGGCGGGGTGATCGCCCCGGACCAGGGCACGATCACCATCGACGGGGTCGAGCGGCCGTCGCTGAGCGTCGCTGACAGCATGGGGGCCGGAATCGCCTTCGTGCACCAGGAACTCAACCTTTTCGACAACCTCGACGTGGCCGCCAACATCTATATCGGCCGGGAGCCGCGCGCCGGCCTGCTGCGACTCGTCGACAACCGGCGGCTGCACGAGATGGCGGCCCCGCTGCTCAGGCGGGTGGGCGCCAATTTCACCCCGGCCACCCCGCTGTCGCAGTTGTCGCTGGCGCAGCGCCAGATGGTCGAAATCGCCAAGGCCCTGTCGGTCGACGCGCGGCTCGTCATCCTCGACGAGCCGACCTCGAGCCTGCCGCTTTCCGAGACGGCAAAGCTGCTCGAGGTGATCAAGAGCCTGAGGGCCGAGGGGATCGCCGTGATCTTCATCTCTCACCGGCTGCACGAGGTCGAGGAGGTCGCCGACCGGGTGGTCGTGCTTCGCGACGGCACGCTGGCGGGCACGCTCGGACGGGACGAGATCGAACACGACCGTATGGTCAAGCTGATGATCGGCCGGGACCTCAAGGTACAGTCGGCAGCGCCGGGGATCGCGTCCGGGGAGGTGGCGTTCTCGGCGGTCGAGATCCGCACCGCCGCCTATCCCGCGTGCCCCGTGACCCTCCATTTGCGCAACGGGCAGATTCTCGGCCTCGCCGGGCTCGTCGGCTCCGGCCGCACGGAACTCGCGCGGGCCATGTTCGGCGTCGATCCGATTTTTGGCGGCCATTTCGAGATGGCGGGCGAGCCGTTCCGGCCGCGTCGCGTGTCGGACGCCGTCGACCGGGGCATCTTCCTCGTGCCGGAGGACCGCAAGGGTGAGGGCGTGCTGCTCGACCTGCCGATCGCCGAGAACATCTCGCTGCCGAACCTTTGGGCCTATTCGTCGGGGCCCTTCGTTTCCCACGCCGCCGAGATGCAGGCGGCCGAAAAGCAGCGGCGGAACCTTGCCATCAAGGCGCCGAAGCTGACGACGCGGACGGGCTCGCTCTCGGGCGGCAACCAGCAGAAGGTGGTGCTCGCCAAGTGGCTGGCGATGCAGCCCAAGGTCATGATCTTCGACGAGCCGACGCGCGGTATCGACATCGGCGCCAAGTCGGAAATCTACCGGCTGATGCGGGAACTGGCCGATCATGGGGTGGCGCTGCTGATGATTTCCAGCGACATGGAGGAAGTGATCGGCGTTTCCGACCGCATCGCCGTCATGCACGAAGGGCGGATTTCGGGCTTTCTCGATCGCGACCAGTTCAGCGAGGAAAACGTGCTGCTGCTCGCGGTCGGCAAGGCGATCGGCGGGAGACAGGCTGCATGACGAGGGCACGCGCCATCAGCCGGCCGCCCTCGCCAACGTCGCGGGGGGAAGGCGCATGAACAAGAAAGACCTCGGCCTATTGGCCCTGATCATCGCCGTCGGCGCGGTCGTATCGCTGATCAACCCGCGTTTCCTGCTCCCCATCAACATCGCCAATACCGCCAATCTCGTCGGGATGTTCGGCCTTTCGGCCCTCGGCCAGGCGGTGGTCATCCTCACCGGCGGCATCGAACTCTCCGTCGGCTCGATGATCGCGCTCGTCGGCGTGCTGTTCGTCGATTTCATCGCCAACCAGAACATACCCTGGCCGATTGCCGTCGTGCTGATGCTGGTGCTGGCCGCGGCGGCGGGCCTGCTGCACGGCTTTCTCATCACCCGGCTCAGGATGCAGCCGTTCATCGTGACGCTCTGCGGTCTCCTGATCTACCGCGGCATCGCCCGCTTCTATACGCAGGACGCGACCGCCGGGTTCGCCTTCGGCCAGAGCTTTCCCGACCTCGAGTTCATCGCCGCCGGCCGCAGCTTCGGCGTCCCCAACTCCTTCATCGCGCTGATCGTCGCCAGCATCATCATCTGGATCGTCGTCCACCGATCGGTGTTCGGCCGCCACCTTTACGCGGTGGGCAAGAACGAAGAGGCCGCGCGCTTTTCCGGCATCAAGACCGATCGGGTGATCATCGGCGCCTACGTCATCTGCCAGATCCTGACGATCATCTCGGCGATCTACTTCGCCATGTACACGCGCTCCATTTCGCCCTCGACGCAGGGCAATTTCTATGAGCTCTACGCCATCGCCGCGGCCGTCCTGGGCGGCTTTTCGCTGAAGGGCGGGGAGGGGTCGGTGATCGGCGCCATACTGGGCGTGATCCTCCTCCAGGAACTGCAGAACCTCGTGAACCTCCTCGGCATTCCCTCCTCGCTCAATTTCTCGGTGATGGGCGGGGTCATCATCATCGGCGTGCTGGTCGATCAGCAGCTGGACCTGTTCCGGGAGCGGCGTCGCACCCGGGAGGCGGCACGCGCCAACGCCCCGGCCCCGACCGCGGCCGAATAGCCAGCGGCCTGCTGAGCCCCGGGGCTCGCCCTCGCCGGCCGTCAGCGCGGCGGCATGTTGGCGAGCCACCAGCGGGCGATATCGAGGCGCGTCGCGATCCACACGCCAGGCTTCTGGGCCGCGTAGGCGAGGAAGTCGCGCAGCGCACTCGCCCGCCCCGCCTGCCCGCTCAGCCGCGCGTGCAGCCCTATCGACATGAGCTTCCCCGACTCTTCGGATTCCTCCCAGAGGTAGTCGAGGCCGCGCCGGCACAGCGACAGAAAGTCGTCGGGACCGCCCAGGTGGCCATAGGCGTAGTGGCTGTCGTTGTAGGTGATGGAATAGGGAACGACGAGGTGCGGACGGTCGCCCACCGTCACGTAATAGGGCAGATCGTCATTGTAGGCGTTCGAATCGTAGAGGAAGCCGCCCTCCTCGACGAGGAGTTCGCGCGTGTGCGCGCTCGGCATCCAGCGGTTGTACCAGCCCCGGGGCCGCGCGCCGCAGGTGCGGGCGATCGAGGCCACCGCCAGCCGGATGCGCTCGGCCTCCTCCTCGCGCGACACCAGCCAGTCCTCGCTCCAGCGGTAGCCGTGGCCGCAGACCTCGTGCCCCGCCTCGGCGGCCCATTGCCCAACCTCCGGATTGGCCTCGAGCGCGACGGCCGCGGCAAAGAACGTGCAGGGAAGTTGGAGGCGCTCGAGGAGCCGCAGCAGGCGGAAGACGCCGACCCGGCTGCCATATTCATAGACGGATTCGGTTGCGAGGTCGCGGTGCGCGCCCTCGAGGATACGGGGCACCTCGCCCAGCCCTTCATTGCGTCCGTCGCCCGCCCAGAACGATCGCTCGCTGCCCTCCTCGTAGTTGAGGACGATGTTGAGGGCGACGCGCGCGCCGCCGGGCCACTGGAAGGGCGGCGGGTTGCGGCCGTAGCCGATAAAGTCGCGGGCCGGGTTCACGCCCGCCTCCGTTGCAGGGCCGGCCAAAGCATCTCAGGCTTTCGGTCCGCGCGCCGGGGCGGCGGCAAAGAGCTCGGCGAGCGTCATCACGTCGGCGAACTGCCGGTCCATGTCGAACAGGCTCATTTCGTGGGAAGCCTCAACGCGGTCGATCACCGCATCGGCAACGACGATGGTGCGGAAATTGTAGGAGGAGGAATCGAAGACGGAAGCCCTGACGCAATTGCTCGTGGCGCCGCCGCAGATGATGACCGTGTCGACGCCCCGGTCGACGAGCATGGGGAGGAGGGGCGTACCGAAAAAGGCGCTCGGCTTCTTCTTCACGATGACGAGGTCGCCGGGATGCGGCCCCAGTACGGGCTCGATCTGCGCCCCCGGCGTGCCGGTCACGCACCAGTTCTGGATGTCGCGAAAGGCGCGCTTGCGCCGGTAGGCCCCCATATCGGCTTCGTTGTCCACCTCGAAGCGGGTGAAGATCACGGGCCAGCCGCGCTGCCGCGCCCCGGCGAGGAGGTCGGCGATGCGGGCGAGCCCCCGCCGCCCGGCCGGGCCGCAGCTCGAGGGGTATTCGTGGTCCCGGCCCTCTTCGCCGAACATGTAGCGTTGCGCATCGATGCACACGACCGCCGGCCGCTCGCCGAGGCCCATCCTGCGGCCGAAGCCCGCCGCGGCGAGCCGGGCGAAGTCCTCGTCCCGCCACTCGAAGCGCGGCCGGTAAAGACCTTCGGCGCTCATCGAACGCCCCCGGCGTCGTCCATCTGGCCCGCTCCGGCCTCAGCGACGGCGCCATCCTCGCGGCGCGCGATATAGGCCGAAACATCATATTCGACGCCGGCGATATGGGCGGCCATCATCGCCTGCACATTGGCGGCATCACGCCGCTCGAAGGCCTCCATGAGCCGGTAGTGTTCCCTGAGCGACTGGTCCATGCGGTGCTCGAAGAGATCGAGCGTGTCGCGCGGAAACGTCCGCCATTGCGCGGCGATCAGTTCGGTGAGCACGGGGTTGCCGGAGGCCTCGTAGATCGTCATGTGAAAAATCTGGTTGTGCCGCTGGTAGCGCTCGCGGTCGCGCGCCGCACAGGCGGCGTCCATCTGCTCGAGCTGGGCGCGCAGCCGGCGGATCGTCTCATGGGTCGCCTTGAGGCACCCCTGGTGGGCGGCATAGGATTCGAGCACCCGCCGCGTCTCGTAGATGTGGTGGGTCGAATCCGGGGTCATGTCGGCGACGACGACGCCGACATAGGGGATCTTCTTGACGAGGCCTTCGCTCGCGAGCTGCAGCAGCGCCTCGCGCACTGGGGTCACGCCGAGCTTCATCTCGCTCGCGAGCGCGCTCTGGCGCAGTGGTTCCCCGGGCCTGAGCTCCCGGTTGAGAATGCGCGAGCGGATCTCCGTGACCGCCCGCTGCGTCTTGGTCTGGGTCGTTGCCGTCATCGAATCACACCGTCATTGCGCATTCTCGCGAGCCGTTCGGCATCATATCCCAGCTCCCCGAGCACCGCGTCGGTTTCGGCCCCGATGGTCTCCGGGCCCGTCCACCGGATGCTCGCCGGATCGCCCGGCACGCGCGGGAAGACGCCCTGCATGCGGATCGCGCCGAGATCGGGATCGTCGACCGTGACGACGCTGCCGCGGGCGACGAAATGCGGGTCGGTCGCCACCTGCGTCACGTCGTAGATCGGGGCCACCGCGGCATCCGCCTCGCGCAGGATTTGGAGCGCCTCGGCCTGGTCGACCTGCCGCGTCCAGGCCCGGATCATCTCGTCGATTTCGTCGCGGTGGCGGATGCGCTCGCGATTGGTGGCATAGTCGGGATCGTCGGCGAGCTCCGGGCGGCCGATCGCCGCAAAGACGCGCCGGGCGATCGAATCGGCGCTCGCCGAAAGCGCGATCCATTTGTCGTCGCGGGTCGGATAGGTATTGCGCGGCGACGAGCGGTCGGACTGGTTGCCGCGCCGCTTCTGGATTTGCCCGAGCTGGTCGTATTCGATCAGCCAGGAGCCCAGGATCCACATCAGCGGCTCGTAGAGCGCGATATCGACCATCTCGCCCACCCCCGTGCGCTCGCGCTTGAACAGGGCCCCCGCGAGCGCGAACGCCCCGGCGATGCCGGCAATGCCGTCGGCGAGGCCGAAGGGCGGCAAGGTCGGCGGCCCATCCGGCTGCCCGGTGATGTCGGCAAAGCCGCTCATTGCCTCGGCCAGCGTGCCGAAGCCGGCAAAGCCGCTATACGGCCCTTCCTGCCCGAAGCCGGTGGTGCGGAGCATGATCAGCCGCGGGTTGACCGCCCGAAGCTGTTCCCAGCCGAGGTTCCAGGCTTCCATCCGCCCCGGCCGGAAGTTCTCGATGACGATGTCGGCGGTCTTGACCAGCTCCCGTATCGCCTCCTGTCCTTCGGGCGTGCTGAGGTTGACGGCGATGCAGCGCTTGTTGCGCGAGATCACCTTCCACCAGAGCGAAATGCCGTCCTTCTGGCCGCCCCAGCGGCGCACGTCGTCGCCGCGTGGATGCTCGACCTTGATCACGTCGGCGCCATGGTCGGCCAGCAGCGTTGCCGCCATCGGCGCGGCAAAGAGCGTTGCGAGGTCGATGACCCGCACCCCGTCGAAGAGACCCATGCCTTACCCCCTCGCCCGGCGGCGGGCGAGCGTCACGCCCTTGCGATGATCTTCGGGTGTGCTCATCGGATCTTGGCCTCCTCCAGTGTCTGCAGCGCCCGGTGATAGACGGGGTAGTCGACGAACTCGGTGCCCACCGTGATGGCGGCCGCTCCTTCGCCCAGCGCCTGCTCGAACTTTTCGACGATGTCCTGCGCCCGCCGCACCGCTTCGGCGCTCGGCGCGAAGACCCGCTTGACGGTTTCGAGCTGCTCGGGGTGGATGCAGTGCTTGGCGCCGAAGCCCAGTTGCTTGCCGAGCCGGCACGAGCGCTCGAGCCCCTCCGGATCGTGGAGGCGCGGATAGGCGCCGGCGTGCGGCGGGGCGATGCCGCCGAGCCGCGAGGCGAAGACGAGATCGATCTTTGCGGCGGTGAGCGTCGGCCCGAAGGGGTCCCAGTCGATCCCGAGGTCGAGCGAGAAATCACCCTCGCCGAAGGTCAGCGCCACGACGCGCGGGCTGGCCCGGGCGATGTCGGCGGCGTTGGCCAGCCCCTCGACCGTCTCGATGATCGGCAGGAGCCCGATGGGATCGGCGCGCCCGGTCGCCGCCTCATGGGTCGATAATATATCATCCAGTCGCCTCACATCTTCGGCGCCGCCCGTCTTGGGCAACATCACGTAGGCCAGATGGGGATGCAGGATGGCCGCAAGATCGTCCTGCCACCAGCGCGTTCCAAGGTCGTTGATGCGCACGGTCCACGGCTTATTTTCCTGCGAAATCAGCCCATTGGCGAGATCGCGCGCCTCCGCCTTGCGCTCCGCGGCCACCGCGTCTTCGAGGTCCAGGATCACCGAATCGGGGCCGTAGCCCCAGGCCTTGGCGGCGCGATCCGGACGCAGGGCGGGGGTGAAGAGCAGACTTCTCATTGCATGTCAGCCACGGATATGTATAGTGATCGTATATTATGCGCCAAAGCGAAATGCAAATCTGCAGTGAGGGCATCGTTGAATGGGCGACGACACGCTGCCGGCTGAGCCACGGGAAAGCCGCGCGCGCGAGCCGGAGGCGCCGCGCCTGAGGCCGTCGGCGGGCATGCGGACCGGCGCCGCGCCCGGCAATCTCGGCC
Source organism: Devosiaceae bacterium (assembly GCA_035547975.1). GTDB lineage: Bacteria > Pseudomonadota > Alphaproteobacteria > Rhizobiales > Devosiaceae > DASZTU01. Next base: position 11,359 of record DASZTU010000267.1, read on the forward strand.
TCCTGCTCTACCGCTATGCGGTGGTGATCGCGCTCGCCGTCTTCTTCGTCGGCTTTTCCATCCTGCTGCCGACGACGTTCTTCACAATGGGGAATGTTCGCACCATCGTCAGCTCGCAGGCGGTGCTGATGATCCTCGCGCTCGGCCTCACCGTGCCGCTGACGACCGGCGAGTTCGATCTGTCGATCGGCTCGATGCTCGGCGCCGCGGCCGTGCTCACGGCCTATTTCACCGGCCAACTGCAGTGGCCGCTCCCGGTGGTGGTCATCGTCACGCTGGCGGTCGGCGCGATCACCGGCATCGTCAACGGCTTCTTCGTCGTCCGCGTGGGCGTCAACGCCTTCATCGGCACGCTCGGCACCTCGACCATTCTCACCGGGCTGACGCTCGCCGTCTCGGGCGGGCAGATCCTCGGCACGGTCGATCTGGGTCTCACCGAGTTCGTCCAGTTCCAGATCTTCGGCCTGCCGGTGCCCGTCTATATCGGCTTCGCGCTCGCCGCCGTGCTCTGGTACCTCTATGAGCACACCCCGATCGGCCGGCACCTCTTCTTCGTCGGCGAGGGGCGGGAAGCCGCCCGGCTCGTCGGCCTGCCGGTGAACCAGCTTCGCTTCGGCGCCTTCGTCGCCTCGGGAATCATCAGCGCCCTCGCCGGCATCTTCACCGCCGGCCAGCTCGGCGCGGCCGATCCATCCGTCGGCCCGAGCTTCCTGCTCCCCGCCTATGCCGCGGCTTTTCTGGGCGCCACGACCATCAAGCCCGGGCGGTTCAACGCCTGGGGAACGGTGGTGGCGCTCTACCTGCTGGTCACCGGCGTCACCGGTCTCGAGCTCTTCGGCACCTCCTCCTGGGTGCAGCAGATGTTCAACGGTGTCGCCCTGCTGATCGCCGTCACCTTTGCGCGCTTCGTCGCGCGCGGCCGGGCCGGCTGAGAACCATGCCGGCCTTTTCGTCCATCGCGGACAATACAGCCAAACAAGAGAGGGAAGGGACTATGAAGACCGCAGGAAACACCAGAAGGCCGCTCGGGGCGGCCGGGGCCGCCATGGTCGCGGCGCTTCTCGCCGGCGTCGCCTCGCCAGCCCTGGCCGAGGATGGCGTGGCCACCGCCCAGGCCGCCGTCGACAATGCGATGGAAATGCCGAGCTTCGTCGCGCCGGGTGCCGGCTTCGACATGACCAAGCTCAAGGGCAAGCACATCTGGATCATCACCTCCACCCTGACGGTGCCGTTTGTCGCCACCATCGCGCATGGCGTCGAGACGGCCGCCAAGGCCGCCGGCATCCAGACGACCCTCTTCGACGGCAAGGGCCAGGTGACCGAGTGGAACCGCGGCATGACCCAGGCCGTGAGCCAGAATGCCGATGGCATCGTGACGGTCGGCGCTTCGCCCGAATTGATGAAGGGCCCCACCGCCCAGGCGCTCAAGGCCAAAATTCCGGTGGTCGACACCCTGACGGCCGACAAGACGGCGCCGCTCGTCCCCGGCACCTTCGCCCATGTCAGCATCTCCTTCTACCAGTCCGGACAGCTCCAGGCCGACTACGTCATCGCCAAGTCGAACGGCGACGCCCATGTGCTGATCCTCGGCGACAACGAGTTCCCCGGCGAAGTCTCGCGCGTCGAAGGCATGCAGCACGAATTCTCGACGCTCTGCCCCAAATGCGTCGTCACCGTGCAGGATACGCAGGTGGCCAATCTCGGGACCCAGCTGGGTCAGCTGACGCAGACCCTGCTGCGCCGCGATCCCGCGATCGGCTGGGTTCTGCCGACCTATGACGCCCAGGCGATCTATGTCGTGCCGGCGATCAAGCAGGCCAATTTCGACCGGCCGGTCAGCGTCGTCAGCTCGGACGCCGTGCCCAGCAATCTCGACTGGGTGCGCCAGGGCAACGTCCAGGTCGCCGATGTCGGCGAACCCGAGACCTGGGCCGGTTACGCGGCGCTCGACGAGGTTGCGCGCGGCATGCTCGGCATGCCGGCCGTCGACGAGCAGATTCCGCTGCGGCTCTTCACCGCCGACAATCTCAAGGGCATCTCCAATGACGAGAACGCGCTCTTTGGTGGCGACTTCGCTTCGGCCTATATGAAGCTCTGGGGGCTGCAGCAGTAGTTTCCCCGAGAGCCGCGAGGCGAAAGCACCCTGCCATGCTTGACCGGAGCAGCCCCCTTCTCGAACTGCGCGGACTGACCAAGTCATTCTCCGACGTCACGGTGCTGTCTTCGATCGACCTCGCCATCCGCCCGGGTGAGGTGCATGCGCTCATCGGCCAGAACGGCTCGGGCAAATCCACCCTGATCAAGCTGCTGTCCGGCTATCACGCGCCGGACAGCGGCGAACTCTTCATGCGCGGGCGGCCGATTCCCTTGCCGATCAAGCCGGGCGAGGCCGACCGGCACGGGCTCCGCTTCCTGCACCAGGACGTGGGCGTCGTGCGCTCGATGACGGTGCTCGAGAACCTGCGCGTCAACCGCTTCCGGACCACGCGCTATGGTCGCCTGCGCTGGGGGGAGGAGCGGCGTACCGCCCGGGAAATGCTGGCCCAGATGCAGCTCGACCTCGACCCGGACCTGCGCGTCGCCGAGGTACCGGCGGCCGAGCGCGCCCTGATCGGCTTCGCCCGCGCCATACAGGATCTCGACCACGTCAATGGCGAGGTCCTCATCCTCGACGAGCCGACCGCCTTCCTCCCCGGCCCCTCGGTCCAGCGCCTCTTCGCGGCCATCCGCGAAGTCGCCCGGCGTGGCTCGTCGGTGATCTTCGTCAGCCATCGCCTCGACGAGGTGCTCGAAATTTCCGACCGCGTCTCGATCCTGCGCGACGGCAACCTCGTGACCACGGTCGAGACCGCCCGGACCAGCGAACGGGAGCTCGTCGCGGGCATGCTCGGCCGGGAGCTCGATACGCTCTATCCCGTGCGTACCGTGCAGCGCGGCCGCCCGATGCTGGTCGCGCGGGGCCTGACCGGAGAGATGGTCCGCGGGCTCGATCTCGAGCTTGCCGAAGGGGAAATCCTGGGGCTCACCGGCCTCATGGGCATGGGCCACGACGAAGTGCCGTACCTGACGTTCGGCGCGACGCCGGCTCGGGGTGGCGAAGTCGTGGTCGACGGCACCCGGGTTTCGAACCTATCGCCCCGAACCGCGATTGCCGCCGGCATGGCCTTTTTGCCGGCCGACCGGCAGCGGCAGAGCGGCATCCCCAAGGCGACGCTGACCGAGAACGTGACCATGACGGTCGGCGGCCGCTTCATGCGCCATGGCCGCCTGCAGCGCGGCGAAGAACGCTCGGCCGTGGCGGCGCTGCTGCAGCAGTTCGACGTGCGGCCGCCGGAGCCCGACCGGCTGCTCGCGACGCTCAGCGGCGGCAACCAGCAGAAGGCGCTGCTGGGCAAGTGGCTGCAGCGGCGTCCCCGGATCCTCCTGCTGCACGAGCCGACCCAGGGCGTCGACGTCGGCTCGCGCCGCCAGATTCTCCAGATCGTCGCCGAAGTCGCCGCCGCGGGCACGGCCGTGCTCGTCGCTTCGGCCGAGTACGATGAGCTCGCCCATATGTGTCACCGCGTGCTGATCTTCCGGCACGGGCGGGCCGTCCGGGAGCTCGCCGGCGACGACCTGACCGAAACCCGCATTGCCGAGCAATGCTATCTTTCATGAACGCCTAAGGGGGACGAGCGGCCGCTCAAGGCCGCCGGGGAGGGAGGAAGTATGAGCACTCAGGAGCAGGCAGAGCGGCAAAAATCGATGTTCAGTGCCGATCCCGGCTGGCTCGCCGGCTACCACGAGGATGCGCTCGAGCCACAGCTGCCGATCGTCGATCCCCACCATCATCTCTGGGATCGCGACACCCGCTACATGCTCGACGAGTTCCGCGCCGATTTCTCGGGCGGCCACAAGGTCGAGGCGACCGTCTTCGTCCAGTGCGACGCCATGTACCGCGCCGGCGGCGATGCGGACTTTGCCCCGCTCGGCGAGACCGAGTTCGTCAACGGCATCGCCGCCATGAGTGCCAGCGGCAATTACGGGCCGACCAGGGTTGCCGCGGGAATCGTGGGTTTTGCCGAGCTGCGGCTCGGGGCGCGGGTGGCCGAGGTGCTAGACGCCCATGTCCGCGTCGGAGGCGGGCGCTTCCGCGGCATCAGGGGTCGTTCGGTCTGGGACGCCGATCCCTCCATCAAGGGCTCGGCGATGGATTTCCCGCCCCACCTCCTGATGGATCCGGCTTTCCGCGAGGGTTTTGCGTGCCTCGCGCCGCGCGGCCTCAGCTTCGATGCCTGGCTGTTTCACCCCCAGATTCCGGAGCTCACCGATCTCGCGGGCCGCTTTCCCGAGACGACGATCATTCTCGACCATGTCGGCGCCCCGCTGGGGGTCGGCGTCTATGCCGGCAAGCGCGACGAAGTCTTTGCCGACTGGCGGCGCAACCTCGCCGAACTCGCCCGCCGCCCGAACGTCTCGATCAAGATCGGCGGCCTCGGCATGCACCTGTTCGACTTCGGCCTCGATGCCGCCCACCGCGAGCGGCCGGCTTCCTCCGAGGAGCTGGCGCGGCTCTGGCAGCCCTACGTCGAAACCTCGATCGAGCTCTTCGGTCCCGAACGCGCGATGTTCGAGAGCAACTTCCCGGTCGACAAGCGGGCCGCGAGCTATACGGTGCTCTGGAACGCGTTCAAGCGGCTGACCCACGCCTATTCCGAGTCGGAGCGGCAGGCCCTTTTCAAGGAAACCGCCTGCCGCGTCTACCGCCTGCCCTTCTGACTCGGCGCCATCGCCTCCCCGGCACACGGGACGGTTGCGCGTCGGGCGGACGAGAGATTATGGAGGGCAGCAGCGGCCTTCGGTGCCGTCCCCACTCTCCGCCACGGGATCGGTTAGGTCGCATCGATGAGCGTTTTCGACCGCTTCAGCCTCAAGGGTCGCACCGCCATCGTGACGGGTGGCGGGGATGGGATCGGGCGCGCCGCGAGCCTTCACCTCGCCGCCGCCGGGGCGTTCGTTTTCGTCACCGACAAGGACGAGGGTAAAGCGGGCCTCGTTGCCGAGAGTGCTCGGCGCGACGGCGGGGCGGCCCAGGCCGTGGCGCTCGATGTGACCGACACGGGCGCAGTCGAGCGCGTCTTTGCCGAGGCAGCGGGGCGGGGTGGGCTCGACATCCTCATCAACAACGCCGGTGTCGCCGTTCGCGCGAAGGCGGTCGAGCTCAGCATCGAGGACTGGGAGCGCGTGCTGGCCGTCAACCTGACGGCGATGTTCGTCGCGGCGCGCACCGCGGCGCGCCACATGATCGCCCGGGGCCAGGGCGGCGTCATCGTCAACACGGCGTCGATCATGGGGCTTTCGGGCGGGATCTATCCCAACGTCGCCTACCAGACGACAAAGGGCGGCGTCGTCAACATGACCCGCGCGCTGGCGCTCGAATGGGTGGCTGAAGGCATCCGGGTGAACGCGGTTGCCCCCACCTATGTGCGGACGCAGTTCATTGCGGGGCTTCTCGCCAATCCCGCGATTTTGGCGACGATCGAGGCGGCGACCCCCATGGGCCGGCTCGCCGAGCCCGAGGAAGTTGCCGACGCGATCCTCTTTCTCGCGTCTCCCGCGGCGGCGATGATCACCGGCACCATTCTGCCGGTGGATGGCGGCTATCTCGCCCGCTAGGCCGGCATAGGCCGAGGCGGCGCGCGGCGGCGCGAGCGCCCTCACGGGCGTTGCCGCGCCCTCGATGCCGACCGGCACCTTCGGGAGCGCACGCCCCGCCCGCGATAACCCTATCTGCCCTTTGCTGTGGCGCGCCGAGGTAGAGCCGGTATGCTTAAAGGCGCCATTCACGCCGCAGCAACCATGGGCTGCGTCATTTTCGGGGAGTTGATGATGAGCATTTTGAAACGCGCAGCGATTGTCGCGGCAGCCGGGGCGCTTGCGCTTTGCGGCGGCCTCGAGCCGGTCTATGCCGCCGGGCCCCGCTCGGCCGCCGCGCAGGCCGCCGGCGGCGCCTGCTACCAGGTGTCCCAGGGGCTCTATGGCCCCTTCGTCCTGACCTTCTGCCTCACCGACCGCGGCAGCTATACGGTGACGGGCGCCGGCTACAACTGCAAGGGCGGGCTCGACTGGAACGCCTCCGGCCGCAACGTCCAGGTGCAGTTGCAGTTCTCGCGATGCGGCAAGGGTCTCGCCTGGAGCGCCGACGCCATGAGCTGCCGCGCGATGGGGTTTGCGGGCAGCATGGTGCCGACCCCCGGCCGGCCCGCCGCGCCTCTCGCCCGCGAGCTCGTCTGCAACTACGTGCCCGGGTTTCAGGGCTTCAAGCCCGTGCGCGTCCGGGCGCATCGCATCTAGAGCGGTCACTCGCCCACATTCCGGCACAGGAAGAAAAAGCGGCCGGCGCCCCGTGGGACGCCGGCCGATCTTTCCGCTCTCGGTCGCAACCTTCTGGCGTGTCCGCCTCGGTCCCGCCAGAGAGGGGGTCCTTACCAGCTGCTCTGGCTGATGGTCGCGGTATTGCCGTTGCCGCTCTGGCTCACGGCGGCCCAGCCGCCCTGGCCAGTCTGGTCGACGGTCGCCTTGTTGTTCTTGCCGACCTGGCCCACGAAACCGTGGTTGTTCTTGCCCTTCTGGTTGAGCACCGCGTTATTGTTGACGCCCCACTGGAAGACGCCGATGTGGTTGCCGTGGCCGATCTGGCCGCCGCCGGCCTGATTGCCGATACCGAACTGCTGGAGGTCGATGCTGTTGGCCATGGCCGGCAGCGAAACAGCCGCAAGCATCAGGGCGACGACGGGGGTAACGAGCAGGTTGCGCATTTCATGTCTCCGAGAGTTGGCGACCGGGTTGGTCGCGTGATTGATCATGAGACGGTTCTAGCTCTCCCCGTTCGAACCTCGACTGAACCCCGGCGTCAGGATTCGTTCACCCGTGAAACAGAGACAGCCCGCGGCCTTTCCGCTCTCGGCCGGGGCTTCTTTCCAACTCGGCGCTGTCGGTCAGGCGTGGTCTTTCGCCCGGCGATTCGCGGGCGGAAATGTGAAGCCCGGTCCCTCGCCGGCGACTCACTGTTCTTGTTGCGCCCACCCCAAGACTAACGGCCGAGAAATACTCGCCCGCTCGATGTTGCGGCCCTGCAACAACGACTTTGGCCGGGAAATGGGCCTTTTGCGATACTTTCGGGCCGCAGGCGGGCGACGGACCTCGCCCGAATCAGCGTTGCAGAACAACAGTTTGACTGATTCCAAGGGCGCTGCGCGGCGGGCGGATGGGCCGGTTATCCCCAGTTTCGGCCCCGGCCTTCGACTTCGTTGGACGACGCCGCGGGCTTGATGGACTTTGTGGTGGGAATAGGGCTATTTTTTTATCTACTTAAGGCGAGGCTGTCTGGACTCGCGGCCCAAGAAGGGGGAACGAATTTGAGCAAGATGATATTCGCGATCGCCGCCCTGCCGGTCCTGCTGGCCTCCTCGGCCGTGCTGGCGGCGGGGGCGAAGCCGACGGCGGCACCATCGACTACGCCCGGGTTCGTCCTGACCGGCACCGGCGGGGTGCAGGCCTTCAACCTGCCGAGCTTCGATACCGGCTACTTCGGCCACTCCGCCAACAGCACCATCCTCGGCGGGATGATCGGCGCGAACCTCACCGGGGTCGTCGGCGAACAGGGCGACAGGGACGTCCTGCTCGGCCTTTCGATTTTCGGGGCCTGGGGATCGGGCACGACGACGTTCAACGACACGTTCTCCAACCCGGGAACGGTCATGTTCTCCGGCATGTCGTTGCCCGGCAATAACGTTCCTTCGCCGTCGACCATCACCCTCTCCGTGACACCGCCCAGCGCCAGTTCGCAGGTTACGGATAAC
>DASZTU010000268.1:0-2221 GCA_035547975.1 Devosiaceae bacterium
ATCGTTTCGACGGCCAATATCGGCGTCGCCAAGGTCATCCCCGGTATCCAGAAATCTCCCCACTCGGAGGTCGTGGCCATTGCCTCGCGCGATCCCGAAAAGGCGCGGCACTGGGCGCAGCGGCTCGGCATCCCCACGGCCTACGGCTCCTATGAGGAGCTCCTCGCCGACCCCGGGATCGACGCCATCTACAATCCCCTCCCCAACCACCTGCACGTGCCGATCACGCTCGCCGCGACCAAAGCCGGCAAGCACGTGCTCTGCGAAAAGCCCATCGGCCTCAACGCCGGGGATGCGGCGCGTCTGCGCGAATGCCCGCCCGACCGGCTGGTCTATGAGGCCTTCATGGTGCGCTTCCACCCGCAATGGCAGCGGGCGCGCGAGATCGTGCGGTCGGGCGAACTGGGCGAGGTGCGCGCAATTCGCGCCGTGTTCTCCTACTACCTCATGGACCCCACGAACGTCCGCAACATCGCCGATATCGGCGGCGGCGGCCTCCTCGACATCGGCTGCTACCCGATAACCGGCGGGCGTTACCTCTTCGAGACGGCGCCCCGGCGCGTCGTGTCGCTGGTCGAGCGCGACCCCAACTTCAAGACCGACTATCTGGCGAGCGTCATTGCCGATTTCGGCCAGGGCCGGCACCTGACCTTCACCTGCTCGACGCAGTCGGTCGGCGCCCAGAAGGTCGAGGTGCTGGGTTCGAAAGCCCGCCTCGAAATCATCATCCCGTTCAACGCCCCGCCCGACACCCCGACCGCCATCACCATCGACACCGGCTTCACCATGGACGGCAGCCTCGCCCGGCGCGAGATCCTGCCGGCGGTCGACCAGTACACCGAACAGGCCGAGGCGTTTGCGCTGGCCGTGCTCGGCCGCCAGTCGCTGCCCTGGGGCATCGAGGACGCGATCGAGAACATGCGCGTCCTCGACGCGATCTTCGAGAGCGAACGGCGGGGCGGCTGGGTCGACGTGGCGCGCGCCTGACCGCGGGCCGGCGCCCCCCACGCGACCCCAGAAGGAGCACACGCATGGCCGACCGCGTTCTCGTCACCGGCATTTCCGGCTTCCTCGGCGGTCATGTGGCGCTGGCGCTGCTCAACGCGGGCTATCTCGTGCGGGGGAGCCTCCGCGACATGAGCCGGGCCGAAAAGGTCCGCGCGGCGCTCCGGCGCGCCTCGGCGAGCGGCAATGTCGAGGCGCTCGAATTCGTTTCCCTCGACCTCCTCAGCGATGCCGGCTGGCGCGAGGCCATGGCGGGCTGCCGCTACCTCCAGCACGTCGCCTCGCCCTTCGTGGTCGAAATGCCCAAGGACAAGGACGAGCTCATCCGCCCCGCCGTCGAGGGCACCCGCCGGGCGCTCACGGCGGCGCTCGCCGAAGGCGTCGAACGCATCGTCCTCACCTCCTCGGCGGCCGCCATCGTGTACGGGCACGACCCGGCCCGGACGGCGCCCTTCACCGAGGCGGACTGGAGCGCGACCGAGGGCCGCGACGTCACCGCCTATACCGAATCGAAGACGCGCGCCGAGCTCGAGGCCTGGTCGATCATGGAAGCGGCGGGCCGGCGCCACGATCTCGTGGTCGTCAACCCCACCTTCATCGTGGGCCCGCTGCTCGACGACGATCCGGGGACCTCGGGCCGCTTGCTCAAGCGCCTGCTCGACGGCTCGATTCCGGCGGCCGCAAAGGTCTATTTCAACGGCGTCGACGTGCGCGACGTCGCCGAACTGCAGCTCAAGGCAATGGAATCGCCCGAGGCCGGCGGCAAGCGCTTCATCGCCTCCTCCGGCGTGATGTCGCTGCTCGAGATCGCCGACGTGCTGCGGGCGGAGTTTCCGGCCTATGCCCGAAAGCTTCCGCGCTTCGAAGTGCCCAACTGGCTGGTGCGGCTCTTCGCCTTCGTCGACCCCGAGATGCGCGGCAACATCGGCTCGCTCGGCATCGTGCGCCGCACCGATCCGAGCGCCGGCCGCGCGCTCCTGGGGCACCCGTTCATTCCGGCACCCGACGCGGCGGTGGCGATGGCGCGCAGCCTCATCGAGCACCACCTCGTCTGAGCGCCGAAAAATGCAAAAAAAGGGCTAGGCCAAGCGCGTCCGATACGCTACATGGCAGCCCGATCGGCGCGGGGCTGTAGCTCAGTTGGGAGAGCGCATCGTTCGCAATGATGAGGTCAGGGGTTCGATTCCCCTCAGCTCCACCATCGCCGATTGATTTT
>DASZTU010000269.1:0-21534 GCA_035547975.1 Devosiaceae bacterium
CGCCGTCGAAAGGCCGTCGACGAGGCCGAGCGCCAGCCGCTCCGCCCCCGCCCAGGCCACCATTGCGCCATTGTCGGTGCAGAGCGCCGGCGGCGGGATAACGAGGCGCGCGTTCCCTTCCTCGGCGACGCGGCGCAGCGCCGCCCCGATGCTCCGGTTGGCGGCGACGCCCCCCGCCACCACGAGCTGCGGCGGGTGCTGGGGCAGCGCGTCGCGGAAGCGCGCCAGCGCCGCCGCGGCCCGGGCAGCCACGACCTCCGTCACGGCCGCCTGAAAGCTCGCGCAGATGTCGGCCACGTCCTGCTCGCCGAGCGGCGCAATCTCCTCAGCCGCCAGCCGAACGGCGGTCTTGAGGCCGGAAAAGGAAAAATCGAGCCGCGCTTCCCGCAGCAGTGGCCGCGGAAAGCGGAAGCGGCGCGGATCGCCGCGCATCGCCTGCCGCTCTACCGCCGGGCCGCCGGGTACGCCGAGATCCAGGAGCTTGGCCACCTTGTCGAAGGCTTCGCCCAGCGCGTCGTCGATCGTCGAGCCCCAGCGCTGGTAGCGGCCGACCCCCTCGACCAGAACGAACTGGCTGTGGCCGCCGGAAACGAGCAGCATCAGATAGGGGAAGCCGACGCCATCCGTGAGGCGCGCGGTGAGCGCGTGCGCTTCGAGGTGGTTCACCGCGATCAGCGGCTTGCCGAGCGCGGCCGCCAGCGCCTTGCCGGTCGTGAGGCCGACCAGCACGCCCCCGATGAGGCCCGGTCCGGCGGTTGCCGCGATCGCATCGAGGTCGGCGAGCGCGACGCCCGCGGTTTCGCTGGCGCGCCGAATGATGCCGTCGAGGTGGTGCACATGGGCGCGGGCTGCGAGCTCCGGCACCACCCCGCCATAGGGCGCGTGCTCTTCGAGCTGGCTGCGGACGATGTTGGAAACGATGCGGCCGCGCCCCTCCGCATCGCGGCGGACGATCGCCGCCGCGGTCTCGTCGCAGCTCGTCTCGATGCCCAGGATCGTCGTCACGCCTTGCCTTTCCGTTCCCGGCGGGTCTAATCCCACCGGCGTATCGACCGGACCAAGAGATTGCAACCGATGGCGTCCGCCGCAACCCCCTTTGCCCGCATCGGCACGCGCGGCTCCCCGCTGGCGCTGCGGCAAGCCGAACTCGTGCGCGACCGCCTCGCCCTGACGCAAGGCGTTGGGGTGGAGGAGATCGAGATCGTCGTCATCTCGACCGGCGGCGACCGCATCCAGGACCGGCCGCTCACCGAGCTGGGCGGCAAGGGCATGTTCACCAAGGAGATCGAGCAGGCGCTGCTCGCCGGGGCGGTCGACATCGGCGTCCATTCGAGCAAGGACGTCGCGGCTTTGCTGCCGGATGGCCTTACCCTCGCGGCATTTCTCGAGCGCGAGGACGTGCGCGACGCCTTCGTGTCGCTCACGGCGCCCTCGCTCGAAGCCTTGCCGCGCGGCGCCCGCCTCGGCACCTCGTCGCTCCGCCGGGCCGCGCAGATGCGCCGCTTCCGCCCCGACCTCGAGATCGTGCCATTTCGGGGCAATGTCGACACGCGGCTCGAAAAGCTCGCCCGCGGCGTCGCCGACGCAACGCTCCTCGCCGCAGCGGGGCTCATCCGCCTCGGCCGGCTCGACCGCGCGACGGCCCTCCTCGATCCGCGCCAGTTTCCCCCGGCGCCGGCCCAGGGGGCGATCGGAATCGAAATCCGTACCGGCGACGAGCGCACGCGCCGCCTCGTCACCCCGCTCGACCACGCCGAGACCAGCGCCGCCGTCACGGCCGAGCGGGCGTTCCTGCGCGAGCTCGACGGCTCCTGCCGCACGCCGATCGGCGCCTACAGCACCCGGGAAGGGGAAACCCTGACGCTCCTCGGGGAAATTCTCTCGCCGGACGGCGCGATCCGCCACGCCGGCACCATCTCCGGCCCCGCCGCGGAAGCCGAACGGCTCGGCACCGCGCTCGGGCAGCAGCTCGTTGCCGAGGCCGGCGCCGACTTCTTCCGGCAATTTGCGGCCTGAGCATGGTCAGGATGCTCGTCACGCGCGCCGAGCCCGACGCCGCCGAAACGGCGGCCCGGCTCGAAGCGCTCGGCATTGCCGCCGTCTGTGCGCCCCTCCTCGAGCGCGCGACGCTCCACACCAGTCTTCCCGCGCCCCAGGGCTTTGCCGCCATGGCGGTGACCAGCGCCAACGCGCTGCGGGCGCTCGAGGAGCGGAACGCCCTCGCGCCCTATCGCGGCTTGCGGCTCTTCGCCGTGGGCGAAAGGACCGCGGGCGCGGCGCGGGCGCTCGGGTTCGGGGACGTGGTCTCGGCCGGCGGCACGCTGACGCAGCTCGCGGCTGAAATCGCCGCGGCGCACCCTCAGGGCCCGATCTTCTATCCCACCGCCCGCCACCAGTCAGGCGATCTCGCCAAGGCGCTCGCCCCGGCGGGCATCATGGTGGTCAGCACCAAGGTCTATGAGATGCGGGCCGCCTCGGCGTTGCCCGACGAGGTTTTTGCCACGCTGGCGACCAAGGGCTTCACCGCGGCGCTGTTTTACTCGCACCGGACAGCCGAAATTTTCGTCGAGCTCAGCGCCGGCCTCGACGGCGGGGCGCGCCGGCACCTCGCCGCCCTCTGCCTCTCCGAACAGGTGGCCGAGCCCTTGATTTCGGCGCAATTCGTCCGCATCGCCCTCCCCGACCATCCGAGCGAGGAGGCGATGATGGCGCTGGCCCTGTCTTTTGCCCGCGGGCAAAACACGGCATGATCGGTCCCGACGCGGCGACACCCGCCCCCGGCAACGAGGAGTTCTGATGGCTGAGCGCAAGTCCGGGCCGGTGAAGCCGCCGGTCATCGAGCTCAAGGCCCGCCCGGCCGAATCGGCGGCCGCCGGTGGACCGGCGGAGCGCGCGACGGCTCCAAAGCCCGACGCTCCCGCCCAGCCGGAAGAGAAGCCTTCGAAGCCGGCGACCGCGAAGAGCGGCAGCCAGGCCGCCAAATCGGCCGAGCCTGCAAAGAGTGCCGCGGCGCAGGAAAGCCCACGGCCGGCGGCGGGCGCATCCCCTGCCTCGGGCGCACGGACGACCAGGACCGCCGAGAAGGCGCCGCCGCCTTCGGCGCCCCGTGCCCGTTCGCCCTGGCCGGCGGCCGGGATCGGCGGCATTCTGGGCGCGGCCATTGCCGTCGCCGTCTGCTACGGCCTCGCCGAAACGGGCTATTGGCCAATGCCCGGCGACACCGACGCCCGCATTGCCGCACTCGAAACCGGTCTTGCGCAGACGGAAAAATCCGCGGGCGATGCAACGGCCGCGCTTGCCGACGTCAACACGCGGCTCGCGGCCCTCCAGTCCGACGCCTCCGGCAAGCTCAACGACACCGCGGCGCGGCTCGCCGCGCTCGGCCAGGCGGTGGATAAGCTGCAGGCCGCGCCTGCCAAGTCCGTCGACCTCGGCCCCCTCGAGGCTCAGCTCAAGACGCTCGCCGGGCGAGTCGATGCCGTCGCCGCGGGCGCCTCTTCTGCCGATGCGGGCGCCATTGCCGCCAACCTCGCGACCGTGCAGCAGAACCTCGCCGACCTCTCGAGCAAGCTCTCGGCGCTCGAAGGACATGCCGGCCAGACCGACAACGCCGTCAGCGCCCTCAAGTCCGAGCTCGATACGGCGAAGGGCGCGATCGACAAGGCCGCCGCCGCCCCGTCGCGCGAGGCCATCGCCACGGCGCTGCAGCTGCCGCTCCTCATCTCGGCGCTCGAGGCCGATTTCGACGCCGGCCGCCCCTATGCCGGCGACCTTGCGGCGCTGACCGCCGCGGTGCCGGAAGCCCGCGTCCCCGCCTCGGTGAGCGAGGCCGCCCCCAAGGGGCTGCCCGCTGCCGACGCCTTCGTGCGGGCTTTCGAGGCGAAGATGCCGGATATGCTGGCCGCGCTCCCCTCCCAGCCGCGCGGCGACTGGCAGGATCAGCTGACCGGCTGGGTGCGCTCGACCCTCGCCATCCGACCGGAGGGTGAGCAGCAGGGGGATAGCCCCGCCGCCGTCCTGTCGCGCGTCGAAACGGCCGTGATCCGCCACGATTTTGCGACCGCCGCAAAGGCATTCGACACACTGCCGGCCCCGACGCGGGAGGCCGCGGGCGAGGTCGGATCGCAGCTTCATGCGCTGGCCGAGGCCAATGCCTTCGTCGCCGGCTTGCGCCAGAATGCCCTCAAGCCGGCCGGGGCGGCGTCGTGATCCGGCTCGCCTCCTGGATCGTTGCGAGCCTGCTGATCACGGCCTTCATTGCCTGGCTGATCAGCCTTCCGGGCACCGTGACGGTGTCGCTCGGCGGCTTCATCGCCCAGCCCCGGCTCGGCGTCGCGGTGCTGGTCGTCCTCGCCTTCGTCCTCATCGTCGCGCTTATCCTCTGGCTCGTCACGCGCCTCCTCGCGACACCGCGAATCCTCGCCCGGCGCGGTCGCGAGCGGCGTCGCGAACGCGGCATCGAGGCGCTCTCGGACGCCGTTATCGCGCTTCACGCCGGCGAAGCCGGCCGGGCGCGCGACCTCGCGCGCGAAGCGCGGCAATACCTGCCGGCCAACGCCGCCGCCCAGCTTCTCGAGGCGCGGGCGCACCTGGCGCTCGGCGATCTCGGGGCGGCGCGCGAGCACTATCGCGCGCTGATCGGCAACGACAAGACCACCATGGCGGCGCTCTCGGGGCTCTATGACCAGGCGCGCACGCAGGGCCGGCACACCGCCGCGCTGAGTTTTGCGAGCAAGGCGGCGGCGCTCCAGCCCAATGCCACCTGGGCCACCAACGCGGTGTTCGACGATCTCGTGCGCCGACAGGACTGGTCCGGCGCCCTCGCCATGGCGAGCCGGCTGCCTGCCGCCTCGCGCGAGGAAAAGGCCCGCCGGCGCCGGCGCATCGCGGTTCTCGAAACGGCGCTGGCGCGCCAGATCGAGGCGACCGAGCCCGCCAATGCGCGCGACCATGCGCTCGCGGCGCTGAAGCTCCTGCCCGATTTCGTGCCCGCGGCGCTGATTGCGGCCCGCGCCGAGATCAACCTCGGCGAGGTGAGGCGCGCTTCGAGCCTCTTGCGCCGCGTCTGGCGCGACACCCGCCACCCGGACGTTGCTGCGCTCTACGCCAACGCGCAGCCGGGCGCCTCGGCCGTCGACCGCCTGCGTCGCGTCCGCGATCTCGTCGAGTCCCCGCCGCCCGATCGGGCCTCGGCGATCGCCCTCGCCCGCGCGGCGATCGATGCCTACGAGTGGACGACGGCGCGCAATGCGCTGGCGAGCTTTGCCGGGGCGGAGCCGACCCAGGCGGTCGCGACCCTCATGGCCGAGATCGAGGAGGGACAGAACGGCGACCAGGGCAAGGCGCGCGAGTGGCTCGCGCGGGCGCTCCGCGCCCCGGCCGACCCAACCTGGACGACCGACGGCATCGTCGCCGCGGAATGGGAGCCGGTCTCCCCGGTCAGCGGTCGGCTCGATTCCTTCGAATGGAAGGTGCCGGTGAGCGAGGCCGCCCCGCGCGCCACCGCCGAACCGCCCGCAGCCGTTACGGGCGCCGCCGTGGCGGCGGCCTCCCCGGTGGGGCGGCCGCTCCCCGCCCCGGGGAGCTGACCGGCGCCCACGGCGCAAATCGCTTGCGCCGTGGCGCGGCAATCGGCTAAAGACCGCGCCATCCGGGACGCGGGGCCCCCGCGCCCCCAATGCCGCATTAGCTCAGTTGGTAGAGCAACGCATTCGTAATGCGTGGGTCGCTGGTTCAAGTCCGGCATGCGGCACCATTTTTCGCTTTCCTGGCCGGGGACGATCCTCACTCCCGAAGATGTCGCCTTCGCGGGACGCCGCTCGCCACGTGAAGCAGCGCGCTTGCGCCGCCTCGCGGATTGACGCCGCACGGGCGGCGTCCCATAGCTTTTGCGGGCGGGGCGCGGCGCCGGGAATCCGGGCATCGCGCCGATCGCCGCCGACGAAGATTGCGGGATAGCAGCCAATCCGTCGCCAAAGGGCGACGCGTCATGAGTTCACGGGAGGAATGAAAATGGGATTTCTCAAGACATTGGGCATCACTACGGCCATTGCCGCGGTGCTGATGACGGCACCGGCCATGGCCGCGACCAAGATCGCGATCGTGGTGAAATCGCTCGGCAACGGCTTTTTCGATGCCGTCGACAAGGGCGCCGAGGAGGCGGCCAAGACGCTGGGCGATGTGCAGATCATTTATACCGGCCCGACAAAGGCCACGGCGGAGGGCCAGATCGAAGTCCTCAATTCGCTCATCGCCCAGAAGCCGGACGCGATTGCCGTCTCGGCCAATGACCCCGACGCGCTGGTGCCGGTGCTCAAGAAGGCCATGCAGCGCGGCATCACGGTCATCTCGTTCGATTCGGGCGTTGCCAAGGAAGGCCGCCAGCTCCACCTCAATCCCTCGGGCACCGACCTCATCGGCGACACCATCATCAAGCTCGCCGCCGACCACCTGCCGGATGGCGGGGAAGTCGCCATCCTCTCGGCGGCCTCGACGGCAACCAACCAGAACGCCTGGATCGCCGCCGCCAAGAAGGTGCTGCCGACCAAATACCCCAACATCAAGCTCGATGCCGTGGTCTATGGCGATGACGATTCCGCCAAGTCGACGGACCAGGCCAAGGGCCTGATCAAGAGCTATCCAAACCTCAAGGCGATCATCGCCCCGACCACGGTCGGCGTCGTCGCCGCGGCCCAGGTCGTGACCGACGAGAACCTCATCGGCAAGATCAACGTCACCGGCCTCGCCCTGCCGTCCGAGTTCAAGAAGTTCATCGACAACGGCGCGAGCCAGGGCGTCGCGCTCTGGAACCCGATCGACCTCGGGTTCGCGGCGACCTACCTCGCCTATGACCTCGCGGTGAAGAAGGAAAAGGCCGCCCCCGGCGCAACGCTCGACATGGGCCGCGTCGGCAAGGTCACGCTCGACGACAACAACGAGGGCGCGATGGCCAATCCCTTCGTTTTCGACAAGTCCAACATCGACCAGTACGCCAAGATCTACTGATCGGCCCCGCGCCCGGCGGCACAAGCCGCCGGGCGTTTTCAAGGCGGGTCCTTCGAGGCTCGGCCTTCGGCTTCCCACCTCAGGATGAGGTCGTGGCCAAACTAATCCACCCGCCTCATGGTGAGGTTTTAGCGCAGCGAGCCTCGAACCACGGGCCAGGGGCCCAAAGCCAGCCACGCGATGACCACTCCCCTCCTCACCCTTTCGGGCATCAGCAAATCCTTTCCCGGCGTCAGGGCCCTGCACGAGGTGAGCCTCGAGCTCTATCCCGGCGAGGTCACGGCGCTGATCGGGGAGAACGGGGCGGGAAAATCGACCCTGGTCAAGATCCTGACCGGCATCTACCAGCCGGACGCCGGCACCATCGAGATCGCGGGTAAACCGGTCTCGCTGCCTTCGGCGCACGCCGCCTTCGCGGCCGGCATCACCGCGATCCACCAGGAGACGGTGCTTTTTGACGAGCTGACCGTCGCCGAAAACATCTATCTCGGGCATGCGCCGCGCACCCGGTTCGGCACCATCGACTGGAAGACCATGCGCCGCGCCGCGCAGAAGGTGCTCGACGGGATGGACGCCGGCATCTCGGCCGAGGCCCGGCTCAGGGATCTGGGCATCGCCAAGCGCCACCTCGTCGCGGTGGCCCGGGCCATGTCGATCGAAGCGCGCATCGTCATCATGGACGAGCCCACCGCCGCGCTCAGCCAGAAGGAGATCGAGGAGCTCTACGTGCTGATCGAACTCCTCAAGAAGGAGGGCAAGGCGGTGCTCTTCATCTCGCACAAGTTCGACGAGATCTACCGCATCGCCGACCGTTACGCCGTTTTTCGCGACGGCGAGATGGTGGGCAAGGGCTTCATCCGTGACGCCCGCCACGGCGAGGTCGTGCGGCTGATGGTGGGCCGCCCCGTCGACACGATCTTTCCCGAGCGCACCGCGGAAATCGGACCGCCCGTGCTGGAGGTCGAGGGCCTCAGCCACCCGACCGAGTTCGACGACATCTCCTTCGCCCTTCGCCGTGGCGAGATTTTGGGCTTCTACGGCCTCGTCGGGGCGGGCCGCAGCGAGGTGATGCAGGCGATTTTCGGCATGACGCGGCCCTCGGCCGGTGAAATCCGCATCGATGGGCGCCCCATCGCCCCACGCTCGCCGGCCGATGCGGTCGAGGCGGGAATCGTCTACGTGCCGGAGGAGCGCGGCCGGCAGGGCATCGTCATCGGCCTTCCCATTTTCCAGAACGTCTCCCTTCCTTCGCTGCGGCGCACCAGCAAAAGCGGCGTGTTGCGGCTTGCCGAGGAATTTTCTCTCGCCCGCGAGTTCACGCAGCGCCTCGACCTCAGGGCAGCCTCCCTGAGCCAGGACGTCGGGACGCTCTCCGGGGGCAACCAGCAGAAGATCGTCATCGCCAAGTGGCTCGCCACGGCACCCAGGGTGATCATCCTCGACGAGCCGACCAAGGGCATCGACATCGGCTCCAAGGCCGCCGTGCACGGCTTCATGGCCGAGCTGGTCGCCGCCGGGCTCTCGGTGATCATGGTCTCATCCGAACTGCCGGAAATCCTCGGCATGTCCGACCGGGTCGCGGTGATGCGCGAAGGGCGCCTGATCGGCATTTTCGACAATCACGGCCTCAGTGCCGAAACGCTGGTGCGTGCCGCCGCCGGTATCGCCGACGAGGCCGCCGCGTGAAGCTGCTGGTGAAATACCGCGAGCTCTTGCTCGTCCTCGCCATCCTCGTGGTCACCGCGGCGATCGCGGTCCGCTCGCCCGGCTTTGTCGCGCCGGGCAACCTGCTCTCGATCTTCAACGATACCGCGATCCTCATCGTCCTGGCGCTCGGCCAAATGGTCGTGATCCTCACCCGCTCGATTGATCTCTCGATCGCCGCCAACCTCACGCTGACCGGCATGATCGTCGGCATGCTCAACGCCTTTCACCCCGAAATCCCCGTCGGCGCGCTGATCGTCATCGGCATGCTGGCGGGACTGGGGCTGGGAGCGTTCAACGGCATCCTCGTCTGGAAGCTCGACATCCCGCCGATCGTGGTTACCCTCGGTACCCTCACGATCTATCGGGGCATGGCGTTCGTGGTCTCCGGCGGCAAGTGGGTCAACGCCGACCAGATGAGCCCCGACTTCATCGGCCTCACCCGCCACCTGCTCTTCGGCCTGCCGGTGCTCTCGTGGATCGCGATCGCTGCGATCATCGTGTTCTACGCGCTCTTGACGCGCACTCCGGTCGGCCGGGCGCTCTATGCGGTGGGCGTCAACCCGGTGGCGTCGGTCTATGCGGGGATCGACGTCGGGCGCGCGCGCTTCATCGCCTTCTGCATTTCCGGCGTCATGGGTGGCCTCGCCGGCTATCTCTGGGTATCGCGCTACGTCATCGCCTCGGTCGAGATCGCCAATGGCTATGAGCTCAACGTCATCGCCGCCTGCGTCATCGGCGGCATCTCGATCGCGGGGGGGATCGGCTCGGTCGGGGGGGCCGTGCTCGGCGCCCTCTTCCTCGGGCTCATCAACAACGCCCTGCCGGTCATCAACATCTCGCCCTTCTGGCAGATGGCCATTTCGGGCGCCGCCATCATCCTCGCGGTGATCTTCAATGCCCGCGGCGAGCGCCCGCAGGGTCGCCTGATCCTCAAGCGTGCGGAGAAGGCGCAATGAACGAATCGGCCCCGGCTGCCCGCATCATCCCCGACCGGCTCGACCATCCCGTCCGGGCCGCCATCTTCTCCTGGGAGATGCTGCTCTTCCTCGTCGCCGTTGCGATCTTCGTCGTCAACAGCTTCGCTTCGCCCTACTTCCTCGATCCCTATTCGCTGAGCGACGCAACCTTCAACTTCACCGAGAAGGCGCTGATCGCCTTCGCCATGGCGCTGCTCATCATCGCGGGGGAAATCGACCTCTCGGTCGCCTCGATCATCGCCCTCGCCTCGACGCTGATGGCGATCGCCGCGGGGGCGGGCATTCCGACACCCGGCCTCGTCGCCATCGGCGTTTTGGTGGGCATCGCCTGCGGCGCCTTCAACGGCTGGCTCGTGACCGGGCTCAAGCTGCCGTCCATCGTCGTCACCATCGGCACGATGAGCCTCTTTCGAGGCATCGCCTACATCATTCTGGGCGACCAGGGGTTCAACAGCTATCCCGAGGACTTTGCCTTCTTCGGGCAGGGCTACGTCTTCTGGGTCGTCTCCTTCGAATTCGTCGCCTTCCTCGTGGCGGCGGTCGTCTTCTGGTTCGTGCTGCACCGCACCAATTTCGGCCGCCGCATCTTCGCCATCGGGAACAACCCTGTTGCCGCGCAATTTTCCGGCGTGCGGGTGGCGCGGATCAAGTTCGTGCTCTTCTGCCTCACCGGCCTGATGAGCGGCATCGCCTCGATCTGCCTCACCTCCCGTGTGGGATCGACGCGGCCGGATATCGCGCAGGGCTACGAACTGGAAGCGATCACCATGGTCGTCCTCGGCGGCGTGAACATCCTCGGCGGGTCGGGGTCGATCATCGGCGTCGTCCTCGCCGCCTTCATCATCGGCCTCGTGACCTTCGGCCTCGGCCTCCTCAACGTACCCGGCATCGTGATGTCGATCTTCACCGGCCTGCTGCTGATCGTCGTCATCGCGCTGCCGATTCTTTACGGCAAGCTGCGGCAGGGGCGGCAGGCCTAAGCCAACCGCTCCGGCCGCTCTGGCCGCGCCGCCCGGGACCTGTGACGCGCCCTACTTGATCGGGTGGGTCTTGCGCCACGCTTCGTATTCCGGCCGCTTGGCGTCCGAGAGCGGGTAGTACTCCTGGAGCGAACCACCCTTGAGCAGCATCTCGCGGGAGAAATCCTCCCAGTCGTGATGCGTCCCCGCGTGCTCCAGCACCGCTTCGCCGAGCGCCGCCGGGACGACGCAGGCGCCGTCGTCATCGGCGACGATGATGTCGCCGGGCATGACCGTGACCCCGCCGCAGGCGATCGGCACATTGACGGCGAACGGCATCAGCGACGTCTGGGTGTGGAAGTTCGGCGTCACGCCCCTGATCCACATGCCGAGGTCGAGCGTCTGCGCGTGGGGAAAATCGCGAATGCAGCCATCGATGACGATGCCGGCGCCGCCCCGTCCCTTGAAATAGGTCAGCATCATCTCGCCGAAGATGCCGCTGCGCATGTCGGCGCGGGCATCGACGACGACCATGTCGCCCGGCTGCGTGTGGTAGAGCACGTGCCGGTGCAGCTGCTTTTCCGGGTCGTTGTATTCGCCGTCGCCGTAGAGGTCCTCGCGCTTGGGCATGAACTGCAGCGTCAGCGCCGGGCCGGCCATCGCCTTTCCCGGCCGCCACTGCACCGGGCCCTGCATGAAGGTATCGCGCACGCCCATGTGGTGAAGCGTCGAGCAGGCGGTGGCGCAGCCGAGCGCCTGGAGGCGCGCCACCAGGTCTTTCGGTGGCCGCGTGATGTCCGGGGTGTGGCTGTTGGCCATCGCAGATCTCCTCAGTTGAAAGGGGGGCTCACCAGCTCGTCAGCGTGCCGTCCTCGAGACGGGCGACGGGCAGATAAGCCTGTTCGTAGGGGTACTTGGCGGCGAGCGCCTCATCGATGTCGACGCCGTGGCCGGGCCGTTCCCCGGGCTGCAGATAGCCGCGTTCGTAGGACCACGCGCAGTCGAAGACCTCGTGCATCAATTCGGTGTAGCCGGAAAATTCCTGGATGCCGAAATTGCTGATCGCGGTGTCGACGTGGATGTTGCAGCCCATGGCGACCGGCGAGACGTCCTGTGGCCCGTGGCACGCCGAGCGCACGTGGTAGATCGAGGCGAAGTCGAAGATCTTCTTGAGGCCGGTGACGCCCCCGGCGTGCACCGAGGTCACGCGGATATAGTCGATGAGCTGCTCGGTAATGAGCGTCGTCGTGTCGTAGATCGAGTTGAACACCTCTCCCACCGCGAGCGGCTGCGTCGTATGCTGGCGGATGATGCGGAAGCCTTCCTGCAGTTCGGCGGGGATCGCGTCCTCGAGCCAGAACAGCCGGTAGGGTTCGAGGTCGCGGCCGAGCCGCGCCGCCTCGATCGGGGTCAGCCGGTGATGCACGTCGTGGAGGAGGTGCACGTCCCAGCCGACCGCGTCGCGCACCTTCTCGAAGAGTTTCGGCACGAGCGGCAGGTATTTCTGCGTCGACCAGACTTCCTCGCTGGGGACGATCCGCCGTTGTGCCGTCCGATCATCCGCCGACGCCTTGTCGGTCGAGGGGCCGGTCCCATAGATCGGCGGCAGCCCGGGAATGGCCACCTGGGCGCGAATGGCGTCGATCCCCGCTTCGCGCAGCTTCACCACGCCCTCGACCACCTCGGAAATTTCGAGGCCGCCGACGTGCTTATAGACCATCACCTTGTCGCGCGAGCGGCCGCCGAGCAGCTGGTAGAGCGGCATGTTGGCGGCCTTGGCCTTGATGTCCCAGAGCGCCATATCGATGGCGCCGATCGCGGCCATGGTGATCGGCCCCCGCCGCCAGTAGGCGCCCTTATAGAGGTACTGCCAGATGTCCTCGGTGCGCAGCGGGTCCATCCCGATGAGGCAGGGCGCGACGTGGTCCTCGAGGTAGGAGGCGACCGCGAGCTCGCGGCCGTTCACCGTCGCGTCGCCGATGCCGTAAAGCCCCTCGTCGGTGATCACCTTGGCGGTCACGAAATTCCGCCCCGGCGAGCAAACGATGACCTTTATCTCTTTGATTTGCATGACGCTCTTCCCTGACGCCCCATCGGAGGCCTTCATTCCTGCCGCCCGGCCGCCCTCCGGGCGGGCCTCGCCCGGCGAAGGCGAGTGGTGGTTTTCGCCTACCTGCCCGCCGGGTGCTTCCAGCCGAGCATGCGCTCGGCCTTGGCGGAGCTGAAGAAGCTCCTATTGCCCGAAAGGTCTCCCTTGATCGGCACGCCCGGAAAATGCTCCCCCGCGAGTTCGAGGGTCGGCGCGTCGACCGTCGTGTCCGGCGCGACGATATAGAAGGCCTCGTGCCCGGTGAATGGCGCCTCGAGGCTCTTGAGGCAGGCATCGGCCGCCGCGTCGAACCGCGTATAGGCCCAGAGGTGCTTCCCCGGCATCGCGCTCTCGCGGGTAAAGCTCTGCGCCGCCTTGGCGCGGTCGGGCACGACCCAGTGGAAGCGCATCGAGGCGATGCGGATGCCCTCGTAGCGCCGGGCGAAGGCGTCGGCCTGCTGCTCGCAGATCCACTTCGACAGCGAATACGGGTCTTCCCCGTGGTTGGGGTGCTGCTCGTCGATCGGAAAGTAGTCGTAGCGGGGGTTGCGGCTGTAGGAATGGCCGATGGCGTTGACGCTCGAGGCCTGGCAGATCTTCATGATGCCGTTCTCGGCGGCCGCGCGCAGCGCGTTGTAGCTCCCCACCACATTGTTGTTGTGGACGACGTGGTCGGGGTGCCGGCCGGGCGAGGGAATCGCCGCCATGTGGATGAGCGCCTCGCAGCCGGCGAAGGTGTCGGCCAGCTTGTCGTATTCGCTCATCTCGCCGAGCACGAACCTGATGTTGGGCTGCGGCTCCGGCGGGGCGACACGGTCGATGCAAACGAGTTCGTGGCCCTGCTCGAGCGCCATGGCGATAATGGCGCGGCCGATACCGCCGGAGCTTCCGGTGAGAGCAATCTTCATGTTCGCGAAAATCCTATTGCGCGTAGACGGCCTGCCTGAGGCCGCGAATGTAACCGATGGCGTAAAGCCGCCCGAAAGCCGAGTAGCCGGCGTGCTCGTTGCTGTCGCCCTCGACCGTGGGAACGTGGTCGGGGCGGAGCACCCCATCGAAGCCGATGTCCTTATAGGCCTTCATGCAGGCCAGCATGTCGGTCTTGCCAGCGTCGTGCCATGTCTCCTCGAACTTTTGCGGCGTCCCCCGCACGTCGCGGAAATGAACGAAGGAGATCTTCGATCCGAACTTCCGGATGACGCCCGGCAGGTCGTCGGTCATCAGTGTGAAGTTGCCCTGGCAGAGGGTGATGG
Organism: Devosiaceae bacterium; assembly: GCA_035547975.1. Taxonomy (GTDB): domain Bacteria; phylum Pseudomonadota; class Alphaproteobacteria; order Rhizobiales; family Devosiaceae; genus DASZTU01. The sequence goes on from DASZTU010000269.1 coordinate 13,991, forward strand.
TGTTCATCGGCGAGGGCACCATGTCGACGAGCCGCTGGTAGTTCTCGACCGACCGCATGATGCGCGAGACGCCGCGGATCGGCGACAGCGGCGGGTCATCCGGGTGCATGGAAATCTTGACGCCGGCCTTCTCGGCGACCGGCAGCACCTTGCGCAGGAAATATTCGAGGTTGACCCAGAGTTCGTCCTCGCTGATGGGCGGGTTCGAGGTGATGTTTTCGGGGACGTCGTTGAGATCGAAGCTCGTCACCACCGAGCCGCCGCGCGAGGGGGTCGCCATGTTGGTGCGCACCCAGTTGAAATCGGTCATCCACTCGTAGCACCAGACGGGCACCCCGAGCCTGCCCATGTTCTCGATGAGCGTGCAGACCGTCGCAATCTCCTCGTCCCGGCCGGGGAGGCCGCGCTTGGCCTTGTTGAGCGGCGGGCGCGCCTCGATCACGCGGAGCTCGAAGCCCCCCTCATTGTAGCGCTGCTTGAGTCGGGTCAGCGGCCCGAGGTCCCAGGGCTGCTCGCCCGCCTCGAGCAGGTCGTTGCCCGGCAGGCCTCCCACGGCGAGGTCGACGCCCGCCTGCTTGGCGAGCCTCCAGACAGGCGAGTAGGCGGGGGTGATGATTTCGGCGATTTCGAGCATGAGAGACCCAGCACTTTGTCCGCCCCGGGCTTCCCGGAGAACGGCGACGTAACCACAATCACAATGTCACTCCCGCCAGAGCGGGAAGCTTGCGTTCCGGCGAGCCAAAAAGCCCGCGAGAACGGCGATCCCTTTTCCAGGGGGGATGATCCGATGAAGAGCCCTATACCGGCAACAGCTCCGACAGCCGCTCCGCCACGATCTCCGGCTCCTTGTCGTAGAGATAGCAGGCAGCGGTGTGATGCTCGTCGATGCGAAAGAGCGGCGGCGCCGTCTTGCATATCTCCATGGCGTAGGGGCAACGGCCCCGGAAACGGCAACCCTCCGAGGTGCCGGCTTCGTCGCGCGCCTTGATCGGCTGCGCGCCCCAGCGCTGATCGAGGTTCGGCCAGGGGATCGAGTCGACGAGAAGCTGCGTGTAGGGGTGTTTGGGCGTCTTGATCACGGTGTCGACGTCGCCCGCCTCCATCACCCCGCCGCGGTAGAGCACGATGATCGACTTGGCGATGTGGTAGGCCGTGGTCAGGTCGTGCGTGATGTAGATGATCGAGACGCCATGGTCACGCTGCAGATTGCGCAGCGTTTCGAGGATCGTCGCGCGCAGCGAGGCATCGACCATCGATACGGGCTCGTCGGCAACGAGCAGGCGCGGCTTGAGGAGCAGCGCCCTCGCCACGTTGATGCGCTGGCGCTGCCCGCCCGAGAGCTGGTGCGGGAAACGTCCCAGCACGTCCTCGGGGCGGAGCCCCACCGCCGTCAGCGCTTCCTCCATGCGGTCCCGTGCCTCGGCCCGCGATTTTGCGAGCTTGAAGTGCTTGATCGGCACCGAGAGCAGGTGGTCGACGGTATAGAAGGGGTTGAACACCGCAAACGGGTCCTGGAACACCGCCTGCACTTCCCGCCTATAGGCGAGCCGTTCCTTGCCCTCGAGCGAGGTGATGTTCTTGCCGCGATAGATGATCTCGCCCGTCGTCGGCGTGATGAAGCCGAGGAGCAGCATGGCGAGGGTCGTCTTGCCGCTGCCGCTCTCGCCGGCGACGGTGAGGATGGTGGGTTCGTCCTCCCGCAGCGTCAGCGAGATGTCCTGCAGGGCCACGGTCGCCTGCGCGTTGATGAGGCCCCGCTGGTAGACTTTTGAGACGTGGCGGAGCTCGAGCAGGTTATCCATTGACCGCTTCCTCGTCGAACAGGTGACAGGTGACGACGCGCTCGCCCGCGAGGGACAGAACCTCGGGGCGGACGCTGCGGCAGACGTCCATTGCGTAGGCGCAGCGCGGATGGAAGGCGCAGCCGCTCGGCAACCGCAGCAGCGATGGCGCAAGCCCCGGGATGCCCTGGAACACGCCCTTGTTCTCGAGGTTCGGCAGGCTGGAAATCAGCGCCCGCGAATAGGGATGCTTGGGATCGGTGAACATCTCGCGCACGGAGGCGACCTCGACCAGCCGCCCCGCATACATCACCGCCACCCGGTTCACGAACTGCGCCATGAGGCCCATGTCGTGCCCGATGAGGATGACCGCGGCGTTGATCTGCTCCTGCACCCGGTCGATGGTTTCCATCACCTGCCGCTGCGTCACCACGTCGAGCGCGCTCGTCGGCTCATCGGCGATGATCACCTGCGGCTTGAGCAGGATGCCGATCGCGATGCAGACGCGCTGCTTCATGCCGCCCGAGAGTTCGTGGGCGTACATGCGGAAGACGCCCGGATCGAGGTCGACCGAACGGAGGGCCGCGGCGCAGCGGTCCTCGACGCCCGAACGCGATTCACCGGCGATGTGCGCCTTGATGGCGTCGATCATCTGCGAGCCGATGCGGGTCACCGGGTTGAGCGAGTTCATCGCGCCCTGGGGGATATAGGCGATCTTGCTCAGCCGCGCCTGGCGCATGCCCTCGTCGTCGAGCGACTGGAGGTCGGTGTCGCCGACCCAGACCTGCCCGCCCTCGATGCGGCCCGGCGGCTTGATCATCCGCATCATGGCGAGCGCCATGGTGCTCTTGCCCGATCCCGATTCACCAACCATGCCGAGCTTCTGCCCGGCGGCCAGGGTGAAGCTCACATCGTCGAGCGCCTTGGCCCGCCCCGCGTCGGTATAATAGGTGACCTCGAGGTGTTCGACCCGGAGCACCGGCACGGGCCCTGCCGCGAGGGCGGGCCGCCCTGCCGCCCGCGCCGAGGGGCTTTCCGCAACTGCTGAATTCATCGTGCTCATTCCGACTTGCGCACCCGGGGATTGGCCAATTCGTCGAGGCCCATGATGATCAGGGCGAGGGACCCGAGGATGAGGATCATTGCCACCGCCGGTTCGATCGGCCACCACCACCAGCCGTTGAAGAAGGCGCCTTGCCCCTGCGCCGCCCAGATGATGTTGCCGAGGAGCGGCTCGCGCAGCGGCCCGAGGCCGAGCACGGCGAGGTAGAAGGAAGCAAAGACCGCGCCGAACACCTGCCCGACAAAGGCCGCGGCGATGAAGGGCAGGAGGTTCGGCAGGATCTCCTTGAAGATGATGCCGAGATCGGAGACGCCCGAAAGCTTGGCGACCGAGACGAACTGGCGCTCCTTCATCGTCAGCACCTGCGCCCGGATGACGAGCGTCGGCCCCATCCAGGCGAGCATCACGACGATCAGCGCCATGGTCAGGATGGTCACGTCGCGCTTGTCAAGCGAGGAGGCGACGACGACCTGGATCAGCAGCACCGGTATCGGCGTCAGGATCTGGCAGATGCCGCGGATGATGTTGTCGATCCAGCCGCCGAAATAGGCCGAGACGAAACCGAGGACGACGCCGATGAACGTGCCGAGGGCGCCGGCAACGACGCCGATCACCGCCGTCTGCCACATTCCCACCGCCATCGCGGCGAGGAGGTCGCGGCCGAAGAAGTCGGTCCCGAAGATGTATTCGAGGCTTGGCGGGCGCTTCGTCGGCGCCGACAGCGGGTAGGCGTGCTTGGGATTGACGGCGATGAGGCCGAAGACGGTGAAGAGCACCAGCAGCAGCAGGACAGTCAGTCCAATGGCGAGGCTCTTGTTGCGCCTGAGGTAACGGAAGAACAGCGTCAGCTGGCTCGGCTGGAGGACCCGATCCTCGGCCTGCGAGGTCATTGCGATGCTTGCCATGGCCGGATTCCTATTGCTGGCGGATGCGCGGATCGAGCAGGGGATAGATGAACTCGAGCGCAACCATGAGGGTCGCGACGGTGATCGTGATGAACAGCACGATGCCGTAGATCACCGGAAAATCGTTGGACTGGATGGCGAGTTGCAGCACCGTTCCGATGCCCGGCAGGCCAAAAATGCCTTCCACCACGATTGCCGAGGTCACGAGCGTCCCGAGGGCAAGCGCAAACCCGGTCACCTGCGGCAGGAGCGCGTTGCGGAGGTAGTAGTCACGGAAGATCACGACGCCGCCGAGTCCCTTGTGCTCGGCGAAGTTAACGTAGTCCTCGCCCTGGATGGTGATGCCCATGCCGCGCATCGAGAGCACCCAGCCCCCCACCGAGCCCAGGATCAGTGCCAGGGCCGGGAGGATCTGGTGCACCAGCATGTCCCAGGCGAACCCCCAGGACCAGTTTGGCACGATGCCGACCGAGTAGGCGCCCCCGAGCGGCAGGAGCTTGAGCTTGAAGCCGACGAAGAAGATGAGGAGCACCCCCATCAGGACTGGCGGCACGCCGGTGAGCAGCACGAAGGGCGTCGCCACGGTCCGCATCCAGGTCGGCGCCTTCGGCCAGGCGGAGATGGCGCCGAGCAGGTTGCCGATGACGAAGCTGAGGATGGTGGTGACGAAGAGGAGGCCAATCGTCCACGGCAGCGACTGGGCAATGAGGTCGAGTACCGTCGAGGGGTACTTGTTGAGCGAGTAGCCGAAATCGAGGTGCACGACGCTCCACAGGTAGTCGCCATATTGCTGCAGCAGCGGCCGGTCGAGGCCGAACTGGTGCTGCATGTTGGCGATGATCTTCTCGAGGTCGGCGGGTGCGAAGCCACCCGTCCGGGCGAGCTGCGCGAAGCGTTCGCGGATGGCGTTGCGGCTCGAGAGGTGCGGGATGAAGAACGTGATCGTCGAGGCGGCCCAGATCACGAAGATCAGAAAAAGCAGGCGCCGGACGACGAGACGGAAAGTGCCCAACTCGGCCCCTCCAAAGCGGAAAAAGAAGAGGGGCGCGCCCCTGTCGGAGGGCGCGCACCGTGCGGTCGTTACTTGGCCCCGGAGGGCTTGAGGGACGTGATCTCGATCATGCCGGTATGTGCCCAGAACGCCCCGTTCTCACCGTCGGCGATGTTCGTCTCGCTCGGCCAGTTGGTCCAGTAGGTGTTGTTGTAGGGGATCCGGTGCAGCCACTGGATGATCGGGATGTCGATCACGTCGCGCCAGTAGATGCCGAGCGCCTTGGCCGCGTCGGCCTGGAACGTCGGATCGTCTGCACCGAGCGGCGCCATCTCGTCGAGCAGCTTATCGTATTCGGGGTTCTTGTAGCGCGACCAGCGGCCCGCGCCGGCTGCAGTGCCGTTCGGCGTCGAGTACTTGCCGTCGAACAGTTCGAGCGCGGCGTCGGGATCGAGCAGCGAGGCGCCGTGACCGAAGAGGTAGAGCCCCGGCACGCCGTCGTTCATGTTCTGCTGCGCGTCGGTGCCGAAGTTGATCGCGGCATCGAACCCGGCGTTCCGCAGCATCTCGACGAGCACCGGCGCGAGGTCAGAATGGATGCCCTCGAAGCCGTTGATCGTCGCATTGACGGTCTTGCCGTCCTTTTCCCACAGGCCATCACCGTTCTTGGTGAAGCCCGCCTGCGTCATCAGCTCCGCGCTCTTGTCGAGGTTGAACTCGCCCGGGTTGTACTTCGCCTCCTCGGCCTTCACGGCCGGCGAGTCGGCGAACTTCTGCAGGTTCGGGTAGAGCGGGAAGGGGTAGATCGTCGACACATGGGCGCCGTCATAGAGCACCTGGTCGATCTGGTCGCGGTTGATGGCGAGGCTCATCGCCTTGCGCACGCGCACGTCGCTATAGGGCGCGATCTGCGTGTTCATCCACAGCGAGTTGGGCCACCAGTCGCGATAGCCATAGGGCGACTTGTTGCCCGTCCAGGAGGTGATCTTGGGGTTCTGGGCGAGGATGTTGCCGATCACCTGGGCGCGCATGTCCAGCGAGGAGTCCATCTCGTTGTTCACGAGGCGCTGGGCGACGGTGTCCATGTTCTGGCCGACCTGGCCGCCGATGTTGACGTAGATCACCCGCTTGACGGCCGGGTCTTCCCTAAGGCCGGCCTTGATGGCCCACCAGCTCTCGCGCAGGTTGTAGATCTTCTGGTTGGCGTTCCAGGCGACGAGGTCATAGGGCCCCGAGTGCGGGATGTCCGTGCCGCCGGCGGCGGCGTTGACGTCGGCCTGCTTTTCTTCCCAGGCCTTCGGCACGATCGGAATACCGGTGTCGAACTTGAGGGTCAGCACCTCGAACTTGAAGCGCGGCGCCGGGATCTTGAACTTGACCTCGACCGTCTCCTTGTCCTTGGCGGTAACGCTGTCGACGTACTGCACGAAGTCGGCGTGATAGGGCAGCTTCTCGTTCTTCATCTGCCCTTCGAAGGTATAGACGACGTCGTCGGCGGTGACCGGCGTGCCGTCGCTCCATTCAGCCTTCGGGTTGAGCTTGATCTCAAGCGAGGTGAAGTCCTTGCTGGTGTATTCGCAGCTCTCGGCCAGCCAGGGAATGTATTTGTCGGCGAAGATGGCGTAATACTGCAGCGGCTCGAACATCAGGTTGTTGCCTTCCTGATGCGTATAGCCGGGGACGGCCCAGGGATTGGTGACCCCGATCGGCGAGGTGATCGACCAGCCGAGGATCAGTTCCTGGTTGCGCGGCAGGTCCGGCAGCGGCGTCTTGGGCGCGATCTCGGCGGGAGCGGCAGGCGCCGCCGTGTCCGCGAGGGTGACGGATGGCGTCAGCAGGGCCGCGGCGGCCAGCAACGCTCCGACGAAGAGTCTTCTTCCGACCATGTGACAGATTCCTCCTTGGCTGTCGAATGGGACGACTGATTATTGCTTGCGATAGGCTTGGCACGCCCGGTCGAGCGCCCGTTTCCTCCTCCAGGTACCTATTGGTCCTCGCTCCCGCCGGCGCCGGGCGGCATCGCCTGCGCGTCGGTGCGGAGCAAATTCCCGCGATATGCGACAGCCGGTTGCCTGGTGGCGGCGGATGTCCGGCGGGTCTCCTTCGAGACAGAGCAAGGCAACCATCCGGCCCGATGCCTGCAAGCCCGCGATGAGGCTCGCAGCCGGGACCGCCCGAGGCCTGCCCCGTCCTTCCCCCAGCGAACCTCGCCGCGCCTGGTTTCGCCTGCCGCCGAGGTTGCTAGGCCCGACCTCGAACGGCTGCTTTACACACTCCCTCCCGTCACCGAATAACCCGCTCTCCTGCCGGGCGGCCGGGCTTTTTCTTGTATTTTCCCAAGCGTTAATCGGGTGGTGGGGTGGTGTCAACCAAGCTGCGGGGTGTTTTTGCAAACGATTGCAGAAATGCCGGTTCATGCGGAGAGCACCCTTCGGGACCACGGGGGCGCTAGCCCCCGGAGCCCCCGATCGTCATCCCGTCGAGGGCCGCGGCGTCGGCCGGCAGCGCCGTCTGGCCCGCCGCCGTCCCGTTGACCGAAAGGATGTAGGCGACGATCCCGGCATAGGTCTCGGCGGGCAGTGCGCCGGGGCGGGAGGGCGGCATGCGGTCGTGCGCGTAGCGGTAAAGCGCGCCGACGCTTTTCCCACCCCACTTGCCTTCGAAATAGGGCCCGGCGAGCGGCGTGCCGTAGGTTGCGCTGATGAGGTTCTGGCCGTGGCAGGTGGCGCAGTTGGAGAGGTAGGCGGTCTTGCCGCGCTCGACCTGCGCCGCCGTGAAGGTCGGCACCGCGCCTGAAGCCGCGG
>DASZTU010000270.1:0-4592 GCA_035547975.1 Devosiaceae bacterium
CCCCACCCCCGGGCTTCTGCCACCCCAGCCCGAACGCCTCTCCGAGGACATAAAGTTTTCTTTATATCCCGTTGCCGGTGGGAGCGCCCTTGCGTATAAGGCCGCCCACAGCCCAAGACACGCGGAGCCGCAGATGCCCACCGAATATGCCGTCAAAGACATTTCGCTCGCCGATTTCGGCCGCAAGGAAATCGAGATGGCGGAAATCGAAATGCCGGGCCTGATGGCCATCCGCGAGGAATATGCCGGCGAGCAGCCGCTCAAGGGCGCCCGGATCGCGGGCTCCCTCCACATGACCATCCAGACGGCGGTCTTGATCGAAACGCTCAAGGCGCTCGGTGCCGACATCCGCTGGGCCTCCTGCAACATTTTTTCGACCCAGGACCATGCCGCCGCCGCGATCGCCAGGGCCGGGATTCCGGTCTTCGCCCACAAGGGCGAGACGCTCGAGGAATACTGGGGTTTTACCGATCGCATCATCGATTGGGGCAAGGGCGAGACCGCCAACATGATCCTCGACGATGGCGGGGACGCAACCATGCTGGTGCTGACCGGCGCCAAGGCGGAGGAAAATCCCTCGATCCTCGACAAGCCCGGCAACGAGGAAGAGGAGATCTTCTTCGACACGATCCGGAAGCGCCTCGCCCGCGAGCCCGGGTTCTATTCCCGGGTGCGGGCGAACATCCGCGGCGTCTCTGAGGAGACGACGACGGGGGTGATGCGGCTCTACCAGCTGCAGGAAAGGGGGGAGCTGCCGTTCCCGGCCATCAACGTCAACGATTCCGTCACCAAGTCGAAGTTCGACAACAAGTACGGCACGCGGGAATCGCTGGTCGACGCCATCCGCCGCGGCACCGACGTGATGCTCGCCGGCAAGGTCGCGATCGTGTGCGGCTATGGCGACGTCGGCAAGGGTTCGGCGCAGTCGCTGCGCGGCGCCGGGGCCCGCGTGCTGGTGACGGAAGTCGACCCGATCTGCGCGCTCCAGGCGGCGATGGACGGCTACGAGGTGGTGACGCTCGACGATGCGGCGCACCGCGCCGATATCGTCGTCTCGGCCACGGGCAACAAGGACATCATCACGCTCGAACATATGCGGCAGATGAAGGACATGGCCATCGTCTGCAACATCGGCCACTTCGACAACGAGATCCAGGTTTCGGCCCTGCGCAATTTCAAGTGGACCAATGTGAAGCCGCAGGTCGATCTCGTGGAGCTCGGGCCCGGGCGGCGCATCGTGCTCCTGTCGGAGGGGCGGCTGGTCAACCTCGGCAACGCCACGGGCCACCCGAGCTTCGTCATGTCCGCCTCGTTCTCGAACCAGACGCTGGCGCAGATCGAGCTCTGGCGGAACGGCAAGAACCTCGAGAGCAAGGTGCACGTGCTGCCCAAGCACCTCGACGAGAAGGTCGCGAGCCTCCACCTCGCCAAGCTCGGCGCCAAGCTGACGCAGCTCACCAAGGCGCAGGCGGACTATATCGGGGTGCCCCAGCACGGGCCGTTCAAATCGGCGCAGTACCGCTACTGATCGCCCGCCCGCGCCGACTCGCGGGCGCCGGCCTTTCGCGACGCGGCATGGCGGCGTGAGGGCGTTCCCGAGGCGCCCGCGCCGCGAGCTTCCGCAAGAATCACGATGCCCTGACCTAAGGCCCGCAGCCCCCGCTGCGGGCCTTCTGCGTTGCCGTCATGGTCAAGGCCCGTGATGTGGGTTTTGCCCGTAGTCCACATCCAATTTGACTCTTTTTTGACGATTCCCCCGCCGGTAAGGTGTGGGTGATTCGGGTTCCCGGCGCGTCGCCAAAGACGCGTGACAACAGTTGCGATAGCGCCCGCCTTGCGGCGCATCGGTAGTAGCGGCGGTCGATCTGTACCGGCGCGGCGAGTAGCGTTTCATCAGGCTTGGGGGTGGTGGATGCGGCCGGGCGGCTTCCGCAACGATTGGCGATTCGTGGGGTCTTCGGCGGCTGTCCTGACGCTTTTGACCGTGGCTCCCGCGGATGCCGCGCCGTTGAGCGCGACGCTGGTCGCCAACGCCCCCCTCACCATCGCGCTCGGCGCCGCAGCCTTCGCCGCCATCGCCGTCCTCATGTTTCGCAAGCGCGTCGCCGACAGCCGGCGCGAGGCGGAGCGGAGCGGGCGCCAGATCGCCGGCCTCAGGGCCGAGCTCGACGAATACGAGGCGCTGCTCTCCGGCGCCCGGGAGATCACCGTGCTCTGGACCGAGCGGGGCAGCCCGCCCCGCGTCTTCGGCCCCACGCACGAGGTTCTGGCGCCCGGCCGCCGTCCGGAGGCCATCCTCGACGTGGCCCACTGGCTCGACCCCGCCAGTGCCGCGGGCGTGGCGCAGGCCATCGAGGCGCTGCGCGTCCGGGCGGAGAGCTTTTCGCTCGACGGGCGGGCGCAGGACGGCGGCCTCGTGCGCATCACGGGCTCCGTGATCGGCAGCGGCACGGCGCTCCGCATCCGCCCGATGCCGGCCGCGGCCGGCGTGGTCGCCCAGCCGCCAGCGCGGCCCGATGACGTCGAAACACTGCTGGCCGGCCTCGCCCTACCTGCTTACCGGCGAGGTGCAGACGGGCGCGTGAGGACGGTCAATGCCGCCTTTACGCGGCTGTTCTCCCGCCGCGGCGGCAAGGACGACAACCCGTTCGACCCGGCGCCTGACCTCGCCAAGGGGATGGTCGGCGTCCCCCGCAGCCTCGAACTGCGGCTCGACGAGGGGCGCTTCGAGGTGACCGAAGTGCCCTTGTCGGAGGGGAGCCTCGGCTATCTTCGGCCGTTGCCGCAAGCCCTCCCGGCACCGGCTCCATCCCTTGCCTCCTCTTCCGGCGGCGAGCGACTGGTCTCGCTCGTCGAGGCGCTGTCGCTCCCGGCCGCCGTGTTTGATGCCAACTACCGGCTGGTCGCCGCCAATGCGCGCTATACCCGCCTCTGGCAACTCGGCGGACCGGTCGTTCCCGGCACCGACGAGCGGACGATCCTCGACCAGCTGCGCCGCGACGGCAAGCTGCCGACGGAGCCCGACTATCGCGGCTGGCGGGACCGGCACCTTGCGTCCTACCGCCTGACGGGGCCGAGGACCGAGTCCTGGCACCTGCCCGATGGGCGCATGCTCAACGTCACCGCCGCCCCCGCCGGCCCCGAGGGCGGCGTCATCTATCTCTTCGAGGACGTCTCGCGCGAGCTCGAGCTCGTCAGCCAGAACCGGGCGCTGCTCAGCGTGCAGCGCTCGACGCTCAATGCATTGTCCGATGCGGTGGCGGTGTTCGGCACCAATGGCCGGCTGCAGCTGTTCAACCTGCGCCTCTCGGCGCTCTGGCGGGTCCCGACCAACTTCCTCGAGCAGCATCCCCACATCGACCAGATTGCGGCCATGGTGGGGAAGGAACTGCCCGACGATGGCGCCGCGATCTGGCGCGACCTCAAGCGCGCCGTGATCGATCTCTCACCCACGCGGGCCGATACCAGCGGCCGGCTCACCCGGTCCGATGGCCGGCTCATCGATTACTCGGTGGTGCGGCTGCCCGACGGCCAGAAACTACTGAGCTTCCTCGACGTCACCGAAAGCGCCAACTACAGCCGCGTGCTGCAGGAGCGCAACGAGGCGCTGGTCACCGCCGACCGCCTCAAGGACGCCTTCGTGCAGAACGTCTCCTACGAGCTGCGATCGCCGCTGACCAATATCATCGGCTTCGCCGATCTCCTGGCGTCGCCCGAGGTCGGGCCGCTCAACGCCCGCCAGCGCGAGTACACCGACTATATCCGCGCCTCGAGCGTCACCCTGGGCGTCCTCATCGACAGCATCCTCGACCTCGCGACGGTCGATGCCGGCATCGCCGAGCTCAGGCCCGAACCGCAAAACATTCCGGCCCTGATCTCCAAGGCCTGCGCCGGGCTCGCGGCAAGTTTCCCGAGCCCGTCGGGTGGCACCACGGTCAACCTCAAGGTCGAGATGCCGCCCAACCTGCCGCCGCTCATCGCCGACGGTACCCGCATCGTCCAGGTGCTCTATAACCTCCTCTCCAACGCCGCCCGGTTTTCGCTTCCCGGCGCCGAGATCCGCCTCACCGTCGCCGCCCGCGCCGAACGCGTGCTGTTCACCGTCGAGGACGAGGGCGGCCTCGCCGACGATCATCGCGCCGAGCTCCTCGAACGCAGCGCCTCGTCCGGCGGACCGGGCCGCGACCGCGGCGCGGGTCTCGGGCTCGCGATCGTGCGGGCGTTCGTGAACCTCCATGGCGGCACCTTCACGCTCGAGCGGCGCCAGCCGCGCGGCATGCGCATGGTCGTCAACCTGCCGCGCGACGCTTCCGCCGCCGCAACGACCGCCGCGGAGTAGGTCCGGCTGCGCGGGCCCGTTTGCGCGGCGCATGCGGCGCGCTATAGCGGGCCATGGAAACGATCCACCTTCCCGATGAGGCCGCCACCGCCGCCCTGGGTGCGCGCCTGGCCGGAACGCTTGCCCCCGGAGACCTGGTGCTCCTCGAAGGGGACCTCGGCGCCGGCAAGACAGCGCTCGCCCGGTCCATCATTCGCACCCTTCTCCGCGATCCGGCCCTCGAGGTTCCCTCCCCGAGCTTCGCGCTGGTGCA
>DASZTU010000271.1:0-3407 GCA_035547975.1 Devosiaceae bacterium
GGCCAGCGACCAGTTGCCGTCGGCCTTGGGGTTCACCGTGCCCGAATCGTGGATGTAGCGGACGATCACGTCGCGGTTGGTGTCGGGCGCCTGGTAGATGATCGTCGTGCCGTCGGCGCCGGGGAAGAAGCCGCCGCCGCCGGCGCGGTAGTTGTTGGTGGCGACGACGAATTTCTGGTCCGGATCGATGGGCTTGCCCTCATACTGAAGGTCGACGATGCGGTGGCTATCGGGGTTGATGACCTTGCCCTTCTGGTCGTAGCGCGAGGGCTGGCTGACATCGATCCTGTAGGTCACGCCGTCGATGACGTCGAAATTGTAGCTCGGGAAAGAGATGTCGATGAGCGGGGCGTCCTGCGCGCCGGGCTTGATCCGGTTGTAGATGCCGGCGGAGCGTTCGAGCCACTCGCGCACCTGGGCGCCCGTGACCGCAACGGCGCGAACCGTGTTGGGGTAGAGGTAGAGGTCGGCGACGTTCTTGATCGCGACGGGACCCACCGGCACGTCGGTATAGTAGCCGGGGCCGGGCTGTCCGCCGGCCTTGAAGGGGGCGGCGGCGGAGAGCAGCGGCAGGCTCTCCCACTGCGTGCCCTTGAGCATCTGCTTCAAGTACCAGCGCTGGGCATCGGAGACGATCTGCACGGAGGGATCGTCGGCGACGAGCGAGAAATAGGAGTAAAGCGGGGCCGAGGTCTGGCCCACCGGGCGCCGGACATAGGCGAGGGTCGCCTCGTGGTCCTTTTCGACCGGCGCCTCGACGGAGGCCACGTCCTTGACGGTCGGCACGATCTTCTTGGTCGCCGCGTCGCGCTGCCAGATCGGGCGCGCCTCGGAGGTGTGGGAGACGATCTTCCAGCTGCCGCCGTCCTTTTCGAGCAGGAGATCGATGAGGCCCATATGGGAGCCCCAGAAGCCGGCCATCACGGCGGGCTTGCCCATCAACGTGCCCTTGTCGAGGTCGGCGCCCTCGATGCCGGCGAAATCCTTCGAGTTGGGGAAGACGAGGTGCTGGTGGCCGGTCAGCACCACGTCGATGCCGGGAACCGCGGCGAGGAAGAGCGAGGCGTTCTCCATCATGTCGCCCTGCTGGCCGTCGATGCCGGAGTGGGAGAGGGCGACGATCAGGTCGGCGCCCTGTTCCTTCATCACCGGCACATACGCCTGAGCCGTCTTGACGATGTCGCGGACGGCGACCTTGCCGGCGAGGTTGGCGCTGTCCCAGAGCATGATCTGGGGCGGCACGAAGCCGATGAAGCCGAGCTTGATGGTCTGCGTGTTGCCGGCGCCGTCGGTCAGCTGCTTTTCGACGATCCGGAACGGGGGCAGGTAGGTCTTGTCCTTGAGCGGGTCGTCGCCGGTCAGCGTGGCCGATTTCACGAGGTTGGCGCAGACGAAGGGGAACTTCGCCCCGGCCAGCGACTTGTCGAGGAAATCGAGGCCGTAGTTGAACTCGTGATTGCCCAGCGTCGAGATTTCGTAGCCGAGCGTGTTCATGGCCGCAAAGGTCGGGTGCACGTCGCCGTCCTTGAAGCCGCGCTCATAGGCGACGTAGTCGCCCATCGGGTTGCCCTGGATCAGGTCGCCGTTGTCGATGAGCATGGAATTGGTGGCCTCGGCGCGGATGGCGTCGATCAGCGCCGCCGTGCGCCCGAGCCCCATCGTGTCGTTGGGGGCGTCGGCGTAATAATCATAGGGAAAGATCGCCACATGGATGTCGGTCGTCTCCATCAGCCTCAGATGCGCCTGATTGGCAGTGGCTTGTGCCGCAAACGGGTGGAGCGCGATCAGCGCCGTGGCGCTGGCCGAGCCGGCGAGGAACGCACGGCGCGAAAGGCGGAAGGAAGTTGTCATCGAATGCTCCCGATGGAGTGGCGGGCGGCGCCATTGCGGCGTTCCGGGCGGGCACGCTCCTTTTTCACGGCCGCCCACTACGGCCAGATGACAGACAAGGACGCCCTTACGGGACTGTCAACCTAAACTGTGGCCGCGGACCGGGCGGGCCGGTATAGTCGGGCGGGGCCTTTGCGGAGAGTGGGACATGAAGACAGAGGGCCGGGAGCAGAGCACCAATATCGAGGACCGGCGCGGCCAAGGCGGCTTCGGCGGCGGGCTCGGGGGCGGCCTGGGTGGCGGCGGCTATCCGGGCGGCGGCATCCCGATCCCGATCGGCGGCCGCGGCGGCGTCTCGGGGATCGTCGGCATCGTCATTATCCTCGTGATCTGCTGGGCGCTCGGGATCAATCCGCTGACGCTGCTCGACAGCAGCGGCGACACCTATTCGACCGGCGGCTACAGCCAGGCACTGCCGGGGAACAATGCCGACCAGCAGAAGCTCGTCGATTTCGTCGGCGTCGTCGTCAAGGACACCGAGAACTACTGGGGCGACTATTTCCAGAAGAACGGCAAGACCTACGTGCCGCCAAAAATCGTGCTCTTCACCAATTCCACGCAGTCCGGCTGCGGCACGGCGCAATCGGCGAGCGGGCCATTCTACTGCCCCGACGACCAGAAGGTTTATCTGGACCTCGGCTTCTATGACCAGCTGCGCCAGCAGTTCGGGGCGCCCGGCGATTTCGCCCAGGCCTATGTGATCGCCCACGAGATCGGGCACCGCGTCCAGGACCTGATGGGCACGCTCGGCAAGTACGATGCGCAGATGGCGCGCTCGGACAAGGACACCGCGAACGCCATTTCGGTGCGGATCGAGCTCCAGGCCGACTGCTATGCCGGCGTCTGGGCCAATTACGAGGGCCGGCAGGACTATCTCGACAATGGCGACGTCGAGGAGGCGATCAACGCCGCCAACCAGATCGGCGACGACACCCTGCAGCGCAAGTTCCAGGGCACGGTCCAGCCGCGCAGCTTCACCCACGGCACCTCGGCCCAGCGCATGAAGTGGTTCAAGACCGGGGCGCAGAGCGGTGATCCGGCAAGCTGCGACACCTTCTCGGGCAACATCTAGCCCGCCCCAAGGGGGACGGCGTTTCGCGGCGAAGAGGCGACACCATGAGCAGTGAGCCGATCGAGGAGCGTTTCGACGACGACGGGGCGTTTCCCAACAGCCGGCTGCCGCTGCTGATCTATCCCGCGGCGATTTCGGCGGGCGAGGCGTCGGCCGAGGCGATGGAGGCGCTCTTTGCGCGCCACGGCTGGCCGCCGCAATGGCGTTCCGACATCTACCCCTTCCACCACTACCACTCGACGACGCACGAGTGCCTCGGCGTCGCCTTGGGGTCGGCGCGGCTGATGCTGGGCGGCCCAAAGGGGCGGGAATTCGATGTCGCAGCGGGCGACGTGATCGTCATCCCGGCGGGGGTGGGTCACCGGCGGCTTTCTTCGAGCGGCGATTTCCTGGTGGTCGGCGGCTATCCGGCGGGGAGCGCGCAATGGGACCTGCTGCGCGGCGA
>DASZTU010000272.1:0-11076 GCA_035547975.1 Devosiaceae bacterium
GCGGAACCCCCGCCGGCTGTCTTCATAAGGGGTACCGTCGCGGCCTGACGTACGTACCCCAACCCGACATGGAGGGGGAGCCACTATGCGCACACTCAAAGGCCCGGCCATCTTTCTCGCCCAGTTTGCGGGCAGCGAGCCGCCCTTCGACACGCTCGACAACATATGCAGATGGGCGGCAGGGCTCGGCTACAAGGGCGTGCAGATCCCGAGCTGGGTCGAGAGCTTCATCGACCTCGAAAAGGCCGCCACATCAAAGACCTATTGCGACGAGCTGAAGGGCACCGTCGAAAAGCACGGGCTGCAGCTCACCGAGCTTTCGACCCACCTGCAGGGCCAGCTGGTCGCCGTGCATCCGGCCTACGACACGATGTTCGATGGCTTTGCCCCGCCCGCCGTCCACGGCAATCCCAAGGCCCGCCAGGAATGGGCCGTCAAGACGATGATCAACGCCGCCCGCGCGTCGAAGAACCTCGGGCTCACTGAGCACGCAACGTTTTCGGGGGCGCTCGCCTGGCCGTATCTCTACCCGTGGCCGCAGCGCCCCGCCGGCCTGATCGAGGAAGCCTTCGACGAACTGGCGCGGCGCTGGACGCCGATTCTCGACGAGTTCGACCGGAACGGCGTCGACCTCTGCTACGAAATCCACCCGGGCGAGGATCTCTTCGACGGCGCGACCTACGAGATGTTCCTCGAGCGGGTGAAGAACCACCCGCGCGCAAACCTGCTGTACGACCCGAGCCACTTCGTGCTGCAGCAGCTCGACTATCTCGAATACCTCGACATCTATCACGAGCGCATCCGCATGTTCCATGTGAAGGATGCCGAGTTCAACCCGACCGGACGGCAGGGCGTCTACTCGGGGTACCAGAGCTGGGTGAACAGGGCCGGGCGCTTCCGGTCGCTGGGCGACGGCCAGGTGGATTTCGCTTCCATCTTCTCCAAACTCGCCCAGTACGATTTCAAGGGCTGGGCCGTGCTCGAGTGGGAATGCGCCATCAAGCACCCGGAGCAGGGCGCCGCGGAAGGCGCGCCCTTCATTGCCAGCCACATCATCCGCGTCACCGAAAAGGCGTTCGACGACTTCGCCGGGTCGGGCACGGACAAGGCGGCGAACCGCAAAATTCTTGGGCTGAGCTGAGGGGAGGAAAAGATGGCCGAGAACGGCGCGCGAAAGATCCGGCTGGGTATGGTGGGGGGCGGCACGGGGGCGTTCATCGGCTACGTGCACCGGATCGCCTCCCGGCTCGACGGCGATTACGAACTCGTCGCGGGGGCGCTCTCGTCCCACCCGGAGGTGGCGCTCGAGTCGGGCAAGAACCTCGGGCTGGCGGAAGACCGCATCTACACGAGCTACGAGGAGATGGCCCGGGCCGAAGCCGCCCGCAAGGACGGGATCGAGGCTGTCTCCATCGTTACCCCGAACAACGTCCACTTCGGCGCCGCCAAGGCGTTCCTCGAGGCCGGCATCCACGTCATCTGCGACAAGCCGCTGACCTCGACGCTTGAGGATGCGCGGGCGCTCGCCCGGGTGAAGCCGAAAAAGGGCGCAAAATTCCTCCTCACACACAACTACACGGGCTACCCGCTCATTCGGCAGGCCCGCGAGATGGTCAAGAACGGCCGCCTCGGCAAGATTCGCGTCATCCAGGCCGAGTATCCGCAGGATTGGCTGACCAACGCCGTCCACAACAAGCAGGCCGACTGGCGAACCGACCCCGCCCGCTCGGGCGCGGGCGGCTGCATCGGCGACATCGGCACGCACGCCTACAACCTTTTGCGCTATGTCACGGGGCTCAAGACCGACGCGGTCTCGGCCGACCTCACGACCTTCGTGCGTGGGCGAAAACTCGATGACAACGTCCACATCATGCTGCGCTTCCAGGGTGGGGCGAAGGGCATGCTCTGGGCGAGCCAGGTCGCCGTCGGCAACGAGAACGGCCTGCAGTTGCGGGTCTATGGCGACAAGGGCGGCCTCGAATGGCGGCAGGACAACCCCAACTACATGTGGTTCACCGAGTTCGGCCAGCCCAAGCAGCTCCTGACACGGGGCGGGTCTATCTCCGGCGACGTCGCCCCGGCTATGAACGTGCGCATCCCGAGCGGTCACCCCGAAGGCTATCTCGAGGCGTTCGCGACGCTCTATGCGCAGTTCGCCGAGGTGATCCGTGGCAACACGAAGCCCTATGCGGCTTTGTTGCCCACCCTCGATGACGGCGTCGAAGGCATGACGTTCATCGCCGCCTCGGTCAAATCGAGCGCGGAAGACAGCCGCTGGGTGAAGTTCTCGGAGGTGTAGGTCCGCCCCGTCTCACGCTCCGTCTGCAGAGGGCTGCCCCGCCTGCAGACGGCGCTTCCCGGGAGGGGTAGGGGCGCCTCCCGCTGCGCGCCCCGCTCAGTGCGTCCAGGGGCTCTTGCGGTCGTAGCGGAAATTGTCGGCGTAGACCGTGCGCTTGGGCGTCGGCTTGTGGTCCGGCTGGACCCGGTAGGGGATGCCGGCGCGCCGGGCATAGGCTTCCGCTTCCTCCAGCGTGTCGAAATAGAGGCGCACCTGGGTCTGGGTGTCGCTGCTCGACGTGTAGCCCATGAGCGGCTCGATCTCGCGGGGGTTCGTGGGCTCGATCACCAGCACCCAGCGCTTGGAGTTGGCGTCGCCGGACTGCATGGCGTTCGGTGCAGGACGGAAAATGCGGGCGGTCATCAAGTCCTCGGGGTTTGGTCGCAGCCTTGAGCGCAGAGGCACGGGCCCTGCAATCGTCATTTTCGAATAGATATGGTCGGGGTAGCGTGATTCGAACACGCGGCCCCCGGTTCCCAAAACCGGTGCTCTACCAGGCTGAGCTATACCCCGTTCCAACCGGGTCCTTACTAGTGCGTCGCCGTGAAAAGGGGAAGTCGCTTTGATGCGGGATAGTCACCCGGGGCGAGTTGACCGCGCGCCTCAATTCGCCTGATGTCTGGCTCGTGAACCTTCTTTCCGCCAGCTGGCCCCTGGGCCTCGACCGCCGAAACTGGCCCCTCCATCTGGCCGGGTTCGTTCTCGTCATTGTCGCGCTCGGCTTCCTGGACCATTCGATCTCCGTCTGGGCGCACGGGCAGAGTCCTGAGGTGCTGCAGGTCTTCGCCTGGATCACGCAATGGGGCGAGGGGGGCTGGACGCTCTATCCTTCCCTCGGCCTCGTGGTCGTCTCGGCGGTGCTGATGCGGTTTGCGCGGCAGCGCTACGTCAGGCTGGCGCTCCTCGAGCAGGTCCAGCTCTTCGGGTTCATTTTCGTCGGTATCGGCCTGCCGAGCCTCACGAGCAACATCCTCAAGCGCCTGATCGGCCGCAGCCGTCCCGAGCTCTTCGATTCGGTCGGCACGCTTGGCTTTCATCCGCTCCAGAACGGCTTCGTTTACCAGAGCTTCCCATCCGGGCACACCACGACGGCCTTCGCGACGGCGGCAGTGGTCGGCTTCCTCGCGCCGCGCTGGTATTTCCCGGCTTTGATCTACGCGCTCGCGGTCCTCGCATCGCGCGTCGTGCTCGGCGTCCACTATCCGACCGACGTGACCGCGGGCGCCGCGGTCGGGACGATCGGCGCCTGGCTGGTCCGCAACTACTTCGCGCAGCGGCGCTGGGTTTTCGAGTATCGCCCGGACGGCCGGGTGGAGCGTCGGCGGTTCGCCGCGACGGCGCGCCTCTTGCGACGGCGTCAGCCGCGGGCCGCCATGTAGCGGTCGAGCCCGGCAGCGAGGTCGTCCTTGAGGTCTTGGAATCCCTCGAAGCCCACATGGATGCGCAACAGTTGGCCGGGGGCCTGCCACCGGACCGCCGTCCGCACGCGTGCCGGGTTGACCGGAACGCAGAGGCTTTCGTAGCCACCCCAGGAATAGCCCATGGCGAACAGCTTGAGGCCGTCCATCATGGCGGCGAGAGCCGCGCGGGGGGCGGCCGGAATGCGGATCGCAAAAAGGCTGCCGGAGCCGGAGAAATCGCGCGCGAAGATCGCGTGATCGGGGTGCGACGGGAGGGCAGGGTGGATGACTTCGAGGACGCCCTCGTGGGTCGCCAGCCATTCCGCCATGGCCACCGAACGCTCGCCATGCTCCTTCATGCGCAGCGCCAGCGTGCGGAGGCCTCGCGCGGTAAGGTAGGCATCGTCCCCGGCGACGTTGTAGCCGAGGAGACGCCGGGTGGCGTAAACCCCCGGCCAGGCGGATTCGTTTGCCGAGACGGTGCCGACCAGCGCGTCGGAGTGCCCGACGAACATCTTCGTTGCGGCGTGGACGACGACATCCGCCCCCAGGGCGAGCGGGCGGTGAAAGAGCGGCGTTGCCCAGCTGTTGTCGACCATTACCCGGACGCCGCGGGGGCGGGCAGCGGCGACAATGGCGGGCAGATCCTGCACCTCGAAGGTCAGCGAGCCGGGGCTTTCCACCCAGATCGCCTTCGTGCGCTCGCCGATGAGGCCGGCGATGCCGGCGCCGATACGCGGGTCGTAGTAGCGCACCGCGACGCCCATTTTCACAAGGAACCGGTCACAGAAATGGCGGGCCGGTTCGTAGACGCTGTCGGTGACGAGGATTTCGTCGCCCGCCGATACGGCGCTCAGCATGGCGACGGTGATCGCGGCGAGGCCCGATGGCACGAGCGTCGTTGCGTGCGCGCCCTCGAGCCCGGTGATGATTTCCTCGACGCCGTGCGTCGTCGGGTTGCCGGCGCGGCCATAGGTATAGGGCTGGGTCGGGTGATCGTGGTCGGCAAGCGTTTTGAAGAGCACCGTCGAGCCGCGGAAGACGGGGGTGTTGACGAACCCAAACTGCTCGTCGGGGCTGCGGCCGCCATGCGTCAGCAGTGTTTCGATTGAGGGCGTCTTGCCCTCTTCGGAGGTGTCGCTCATGTCGGGAAGGCTTGTTCGTTGCTCATGCCAACGGCGCCGCCGGCGGGTGGGGACGGCACCGTGGCGCTTGACCTCGTTGCCAAACGCCGCTCCCATGCTTACCAGCATCGGCGCGCGTGATCCAACCCGATCGGCAGCTGCAACGCATCGAGAGTCAAACGCATGCCGGCCAAAGTCCTGGCCCTTGCCTTCATCCTCTGCCTTGTCGCGGGGGGAGCGGTTCGGGCCGACACCCTCGCCACCGTCAAGGCTCGCGGCAGCGTGCTGTGTGGCACGACGGGCCAGCCGCTCGGCTTTTCCGCCACGAGCGTCAACGGCACCTGGAGCGGGCTCGGTGCCGACTATTGCCGCGGCCTCGCCGCGGTGGTCCTCAACGATCCGTCCAAAGTCAGCTTCATCACTTTGCAGCCGGAGGAGCGGATTTCGGCGCTCGCCGGCGGCCGCGTCGACGCCCTCGCCGATCTCCTGCCGTGGAACCTCACGGAAGACACCGAGCAGGGGCTGCTGTTCGTGGGTACGATGTTTTATGACGGACAGGGGTTCCTCGCCCCGAAAAGCGCCGGGTTGCGCTCGGCGCGCGACCTCGCGGGCAAGCCGGTCTGCGTCGACGCCGGCTCGCCGGCCGAGGCGGACCTCGCGGAATATTTCGACGCCAACAACATTTCCGCCCGGGTTACGCCCGAGCCCACCTCCGAGGCGGCGATCGGTGCCTATCTCGCCGGAACCTGCCTCGCCTATTCGGCAAATGGCTCGATCCTCGCCAATGCCCGGGCGCAGCTCCCCGCGCCGGCCGACAACGTGCTCCTGCCCGACATCATCACCAAAACCCCGCTGGGTCCGGTGGTGCGCCAGCAGGACGACCGCTGGTTCGACATCGCCCGCTGGACGCTCTATGCCCTGCTCGACGCCGAGGAGCTGGGCGTGACGCAGACCAACGTCGACGAGATGCTCGGCTCCGACAACATCCAGGTGCGTCGCCTGCTTGGGGTCGAGAGCGATTTCGGCGCCGAGATCGGGCTCAACAAGGATTGGGCCTATGAGCTGATCAAGGGGGTCGGCAACTACGCGGACATCTATGATCGCAACATCGGCGAGCAGACGCCGCTCAAGCTCCCGCGCGGTCTCAATGCGCTGTGGAGCCGCGGGGGCATCCAGTACTCGCCGCCGGTGCGCTGATGCGCAGGCTCGCGCTCATCATATGGCGGCTGGCCCTGATCGGAGCGCTCGTCGCCTGCTTCGCGTCGGCGGCCATGGCGGCGACCACCCTCGAGACGGTGCGGGCGCGCGGCAAGCTGCTCTGCGGCGCCGCCGACCCGCTGCCCGGGTTCGCGCAGGAGAACAAGGATGGCCGCTGGTCCGGCTTCGATGTGGACTTTTGCCGGGCCGTGGCGGCGGCCGTGTTCGGCAGCCCCGACAAGGTGGATTTCATTCCGCTGACCGGCACGTCGCGCTTTGCCCTGCTGCAGACCGGCGCCATCGACCTCCTGGCCCGCGACGCGGCCTGGACCATGCGGCGCGACGCGGGATACGGCGCCAGCTATGTGGGGGCCTCGTTTTTCGATGGCCAGGGCTTCCTCGTCCACCAGTCGCTGAACGTCGTCTCGGCCTATGAGCTCAACAAGCTGCGCGTGTGCGTGCTCGATGGCGGTGACGAGGTGCTCAACCTGCGGGACTTCTTCTTCCAGAACCAGGCGGCCTATTCCGAGGTGCTCTACGAGGATCGCCAGGACCTTGCGGTCGCTTACGAAGCGGGCCTTTGCGACGCGGTCTCGGCCAATGTGAGCTGGCTTTACGCCATGAAGCGTCAGTTGCCGGACGCGGCCCAGCATCTGATCCTCCCCGAGCGCATCTCGAAGGATTCCTTCGGCCCGGTGGTCCGCGACGGCGACGATCAATGGCTCAACATCGTCAAGTGGACGCTGTTCACGCTCATCGACGCGGAAGAAGCCGGGATCACGGCGGACAACATCGGCTCGCTCGCCGCCGCCAAGACGCCGACGATCCGCCGCATGCTCGGCCTCGAGGGGAGGTTTGGCGGCGCGCTCGGGCTGTCGCCGGACTTCATGAAGAACATCATCGCCGGGGTGGGCAACTACGGCGAAATCTTCGACCGCAATTTCGGGCCCAATACGGGCGTGCCCATGCTGCGGGGGCAGAACGCCCTCTGGACGCGCGGCGGCCTCCTTTTCGCGCCGCCGGTCGAATAGGGCCGCGCCCGCGCTTCGACCCATCCTTGCCGGCCAGCAACTTAAGGGGCGGTCGCCCGTTTCAGGGCCGCAAGGATCGAGCGATGCCACGGTACTATTTCAACATCACCTATGGCGATGACTGCCAGCCTGACCTCGATGGCACCGAATTCAACGATCTTCGGCAGGCGCAATCCGAAGTGGTTCGTACATTGGCAGAACTCGCCCGGGATGAGTTCCCCCGCGATGGCGATCACCAGAACATCGCGATCGATCTCCTCGACGCCGATCGCAGGCCGCTGCTTCGTGCCGCCATCAGCTTCGACCTCGAGCGATTGGATTGCACGGATCAAACCGCGGCCGACGGCGTAGGTGAAGATAGGTTGGATCGAACTGCCCGAGATGACGCAGGCCCGCCCAGTCGAGAATGACGAGGCGCCGCCCGTCGAACCGGATGAGGCCGGAATCGCGCAGTTCCTGCAGCGAGCGGTTGGTATGGACGATGCTCAGCCCCAGGGCGTCCGCCAGCTGCTCCTGCGTGAGGGGCAACCGGCAGGCATTGTCCTGCGCAAGACCCACGGCCGCCATGCGCACGAAGAGCTCGCACAGGGTGTGCGCCAGATGGCAGACGGCGCTTTGACGGCCCATCATGGCGATCCAGGTGCGGAATATCGCGGCGTCGATCAGTGAATCGCGCCAGAGCAGGTCGCCCAGCAGCGGCTGATTGTGCGTCAGCTGCCGGAGCGGATCATGCGGGATGAACGCGACTTGGCAGGCCGTCGTCGCGATCAACGAATGATCCATGCGGTGGAGGTGGAGGCTCTGCAGGTCCGGGATGTCCCCGGCGAAATGAAACGCGAGGATCTGCCTGCCCCCTTCCCGCAGGATTTTCTGGCGATGCATGTAGCCGTCGATCAGGAGGCAGCAGGCGGTGCTCACCGCGCCGTCGGCGGCCACCTCTTCCCCGCGTTCCGCCCGGACCAGCCGCAGCGGCAGGGTTTCGAGCGCACGAACGACCGATTCCGAGAGCTCACCGATGCTCTCGAGCTTGCGCCGAAGGGCCTCAATGGCCGTCAATTGTCCGATCCTCACTGCCTCGCCTTGCCCGTCTAACGCGAAGCGATGCGCGGGGGTTCGCGATGGGCGACGCATTGCCGCCGGACGCCAAGTGGCGCCCCCACACGGGTTTCGCACGGATCGATGCAGGCTTGCACTTGAACGGCGAGAGGGAATTGCTCAGAGTCTAAAGTGATTTGGGGGGTCGCGGCGCGGTGAGCAGCACCGGTACGCATGTCATTGTGGTGGGGAACGAGAAGGGGGGCTCCGGGAAGTCCACCACCGCCTTTCACCTCGCGATCTATCTGCTCTATCAGGGGTTTAGGGTCGCATCGATCGATGTCGACAGCCGCCAGCAGACGCTCACGAACTATGTCCGCAACCGGCGGGACTGGGTGCAGGCGAGGGGGCTCAAACTGCCTCACACCACCCACTATCACCTGCCTTTGGCGCGGGGCGATTCGATCCGCGAGAACCAGCGGCTCGAATTCGACCTTTTTCGGCAGGCCGTTACCGAAATCGAGGGACAGGCCGATTTCCTCGTCGTCGACACGCCGGGGTTCGACACGCACCTCACCCGCCTGTCCCATTCCCTGGCCGACACGCTCGTCACCCCCGTCAATGACAGCCTGATCGATCTCGACGTGCTGGCCCACATCGATCCGGTCACCTCCGAGCCCAACGAGCTCAGTCACTATTCAAGGCTGGTGCAGCGCGCCCGGACGGAGCGGCTGGCGATCGATGGGCAGACGATCGACTGGGTGCTGGTGCGCAACCGCATCTCGATGCTGTCCTCCCGCTCGATGCGCATGGTGCAGTCGAGCCTCGAGAAGATCGCCCTCCGGCTGGGGGCGCGGCTGGCGGACGGCATCGCCGAACGGGTGATCTTCCGCTCGCTCTTCCCGACCGGCCTCACCGTCTTCGATCCGCTCGATGCCGACCTCCTCGGCGGCATGCCCTCCATGTCGCACATCAGCGCGCGGCAGGAATACCGCAATCTCGTCGAGGCGCTGAACCTGCCGGCGAGCGAAAGGGCGGAAGCACGGCGCGCGGCGCTGGCGGCCTGGGCCGAGAGCGAGAACGCCGCCCCGAACTTCGAGCACATGGCCCGGTAAAAATTCGCCCCGGGACGCCGGCTCGTAGCCCATCCAAATTCCGGCTGCCGATTCAGGTTCGGGAAAGGGTTGGCCGTTAGCCTTCGCACAATTCCGTACGGCCAGGCGAACCCATGCAGTTCGAGCCCGCGACCACGACCATGGCGATCTGCACGATCATCGCCGTGCTGGGTTTGCAATTGCTGTTCTTCTGGGTGCGCGACCGTCGGTCTCCATGGCTAGCCTGGTACGCCGCCGCGTTTATAGCGGGATCGCTCGCCGTCCTGCTCTACCTCCTCCCCAGCAAAGGGCACGAGTTCCTGATGCTGGGCATCGGCAATGCGGCGCGCATACTGGCGTTTGCCTTTCTGTGGCACGGCGCGCGCGAGTTCGTCGGCCGCCCGCCCGAAACGCACGTGGTGGTGCTGGTGATCGCCGTGTGGCTCGCGCTCTGCAGCATGCCCGAGTTCCTCGCGAGCATGGAACTGCGGGTCATCGGCGCCTCGCTGGCGACCCTGTTGTTCTGCAGCCTCGGCGCCCTGGAGTTTTGGCGGAACCGGGCCGAGCCGTTGCCGTCGCAGGCGCCCCTCATGCTGACCTATGCAAGTTTCGGCTTCTTTTGCGGTGGCCGCGTCCTGCTCGTCCAGGTCGCGCCGTTTCCGGTTGGCGCCCTGCCGGTACAGGGGGCCTGGCTTGCGGCCTTTGCGCTAATCGTCTTCGCGCACGCGACGTTCCTGGCCTTCCTCGTCCTCACCATCACCCGTGAGCGGCGGGAGGTCGAGCATCGCCAGCTCGCCCTCTCCGACCGCCTGACCGGCCTCCTCAATCGCCGGGCCTTCCTCGACGAGGCCGAACGCATCCGTCGCCGCAGCGGCGAGGCGGAGGAGGCGGTGGCGGTACTGGCCCTCGACCTCGACGCCTTCAAATCGGTGAACGACCGCCATGGGCACGCCGGCGGCGATCAGGTGCTGCGCCACTTCGCCAGCGTCGCCCGAAGGACGGTGCGCGCCCGCGACCTCCTGTTCCGGCTCGGCGGCGACGAATTCTGCTGCGTCTTGCCGGGGGCTGGCGCCGCCGACGCGCTGCGGGTCGCCGAGCGCATCCGCACCGAATTCGCCCGCGAGCCCGCCTCCTTGAACGGGCGCCCGGTGCCGTCGACGCTCAGCATCGGGATCGCGGCGGGCACCGCCGGCACCGATCTCGAAAAACTGCTCGAGTCAGCGGATACGGCCCTCTATGTGGCAAAGGCGCGGGGCCGCAACTGCTCGGTAATGGCCGATGCGCCCGAGGCTGTGATCCCGGCGGACGCCATTCACGCCGCGGCCTAACGGCAAGAGACATTGCGGTGACAATGACGGCGCTGCAGGTGGCTCTTCCCACGCGCTGGCTCGGGGGTAGGGCCCTGGCCAACCGGACCCGGCGCGCCCGCTCTGGTGCGGCCGTTTCGTTCATCGGTGCAGAGAGCGAGCGGCCCCGCCCTGAAGCGCAGGCGGACGCTCTGTCGATCGGCCGAAGGGGGGCGTAGGGGAGGAGGGGGTTCCGAGGTCGCTACCAATGCGCGCTACGCCCCGCCCTCTCGTGTCAGGGCTGCTCGCATGGAGCAGGCTGAAGGAGCGCTTGGGCCTGCCGCGATCGCCCCTGGGGCTCCGCATACAGGCGCGCAAGAACGTCTGCCGGCCGGAGCGGGAGGCTCGAGGTGCGGTCTTTCACGCAAGGACCGCGCCGGAAACCCAACAGCGCTCGCTCGTCAGCCCTTCGGCAGCATCAGCCGCACGGCCCGTCCGCCACCAGGTGCGAAGACGTCGAGGTCGATATCGGTCCGGGGGAGGCCGAGGCGCCGGGTCCGGGCCGACAGCA
>DASZTU010000273.1:0-22298 GCA_035547975.1 Devosiaceae bacterium
CCTATTCCGCTGCGGCCGCCAGCGCCGGCTGCTTCACCGCCGCCTTGAGGGCGGGCACGAGGTCCGTCCGCTCCCAGCTGAACGAGCCGTCGCGGCCCGGCTTGCGGCCGAAGTGCCCATAGGCCGAGGTTTTCGCGTAGATCGGCCGGTTGAGGTCGAGGTGGCGGCGGATGCCCGAGGGCGACAAATCCATCACCTCGCGCAAAGCCCGCTCCAACGCTTCGTCCGCAACCTTGCCGGTGCCGTGGGTATCGACATAGAGCGAGAGCGGCTGGGCGACGCCGATGGCGTAGGCGAGCTGGATGGTGCAGCGGTCGGCGAGCTTGGCCGCCACGACGTTCTTGGCGAGATAGCGCGCCGCATAGGCGGCCGAACGGTCGACCTTGGTCGTGTCCTTGCCGGAGAAGGCGCCGCCGCCGTGCGGGGCCGCCCCGCCATAGGTATCGACGATGATCTTGCGGCCGGTGAGACCGGCATCGCCGTCCGGGCCACCGACGACAAAGGCACCCGTCGGGTTGATATACCACTTGCAGTCCCTGGCGATGGGCAGGTCGCCCAGGGCCTCGCGCACATAGGGCTCGACGATCGCGCGGACATCCTTCGAGGAGAGCTTGGCGTCGAGGTGCTGGGTCGAGACCACGATCTGCGTGACCTCGGCGGGGACGCCATCCTCGTAGCGCACGGTCACCTGGCTCTTGGCGTCCGGACCCAGGACCGAGGCCCCGTTGACGCCCGCCTTGCGGGCATTCGACAGCAATTCGAGGATCTTGTGGGCGTAGTAGATGGGCGCCGGCATCAGTTCGGGCGTTTCGCGCACGGCGTAGCCGAACATGATCCCCTGGTCGCCCGCACCCTCCGTGTTGGAGCCTTCGGCGTTGTCGACGCCCCGGCCGATATCGGCGGATTGGCCGTGCAGCAGCACGTCGATCTTGCACTTCTTCCAGTGGAAACCGGCCTGCTCGTAGCCGATGGCGCGGATGGCCTTGCGGGCCGTCGACTTGAACTTCGTGGGGTTGACGACGGGGCTCCCCGCCGCGTCGAGCAGCGGCTTGCCGTCCTTGCCGCGCTTGAGCAGGGTTTCGGGCACGCGTACCTCGCCGGCGATGACGACCCGGTTGGTCGTCGCCAGCACCTCGCAGCCGACGCGGATGCGCCAGGGGTCCATGCCGGCCTTCTTGGCCTCGCGATAGATCATGTCGACGATCTCGTCGGAGATGCGGTCGCAGACCTTGTCCGGGTGCCCCTCGGCCACCGATTCAGAGGTGAAGAAATAGGAGGTGCGTGCCACTGATCGTGCCCCAATGCTGCAAAATCGGGTGAAAATCGCCCGTTGGCGGGGGGTTCTGCCAGCCCGGGGCGCGTGGGTCAAGCGGGATATAAAGAAAGCTTGATATCCCGCGCACGCCGGCATTGGAAACGCTTTGCTGTGTGTCGCGGGCGGCTCGCCGGGCTAGAGGCGGGGTTTTCGCCCGGCCGCGGCGCTCCAGAACGCGATGCCAAGGCCAGCGAGGAGGAGACCGAGCAGCGGCCAATAGCCACAGCGGGTGAAGACGGTGCCCTCGAGCCGGTGCGCGGGAACGACGTCGAGCACGCCGGTCTGGTTGGCGGGGAGGCTCGCCGTGACGCGCCCTAAAGGATCGACCGCCTCGGTCAGGCCGGAATTGCCGACCCGGATGAGGGGCACGCCCTCTTCCACCGCCCTCAGCCGCGCGTGGTCGGCGTGCTGGGCGAGGCCGATCGAGCCGTCGAACCAGGCGTCGTTGGTGATGTTGAGGATGAACTCAGCCTTGCCGATGTCGGGCCCGAGATCGCCGGAAAAGATCGCTTCGTAGCAGATGAGCGCGAGAAAGGCGGGGGTTCCCGGCACGGTCATCAGCCGGTGGCCGTCGCCGGGCTGCCAGCCGGTCGCGCCGGGCACGAACTGCTTCAGCCCCACGAGGTCGAAAAGCTGCGGGAAGGGCAGGTATTCGCCGAACGGCACGAGGTGCGACTTGTCGTAGTCGGCGACGATCTCGCCGGTGTGGTCGATGGCGATGAGGGCATTGAACGCCGGCCGGCCGTCGGGATCGGTGCCGGCGGGCGGATCGAACTGCTCGCGCGGCGCCCCGGTCAGCAGCACGGCCTGCGCCGGCAGCATGTGGCCGATGCGCGTCAGGGCATCCGGATAATCGGAAAAGAAGAAGGGCAGCGAGCTTTCCGGCCAGACCAGCTGCGTCACCGTCGAAAGGCCCGGATCGTCGGGCGTGAGCTTGGCTTCGGAGAGGTCGATGAGCCGGGTGATGACATCGGCGGGCTTGGCGAGGCTCCAGTCGGCGTGCTCGAGCACCATCGGCTGGACAAGGCGCATCCGCATGTCGGCGCGGGGCGTAACGGGCGTCGTCGCGAGCCGCCAATGGCCGTAGCCGAGCTGCGCCCCGATCGCGACGATGCTGAGGAAGAACGGCACGAGCCGGCGCGTGAGGGGGCGCCGGTCGGCCGGCCAGATCAGCGCCGGGGTCATGGCGAGGAGCGCCGCGAGCGCCGTCAGGCCATAGACGCCGACGACGGAGGCGAGCTGGCGCATCTCGTCATTGGCGGCGAGCGCGTAGCCGAGGAGGTCGAAGGGGAAGCCGGAGAAGAAGTGGCCGCGGGCCCACTCGGCCATCGTCAGGAAGGTCGCGAGCGTCACGATCCGCCAGGCGCCGGCCGACCAGAGCAGGTGCGCGAGCGCGCTCGCGAGGCCCCAGAAGAGCGCGATGAGCGCCGCCAGCGCCAAAAGGGCCAGCGGCATTAGGACGACGATGGGCCCGCCCTCGACGAAGAAGGCGGCGCCCAGCCAATGAAACGCCACGAGAAAATAGCCGAGGCCATAGGCGAAGCCGATGCGGAACGCCGGGCCGAGGATGCGGCGCCAGCCCGGCAGCCGCTCGGCGCCATCGAGCGACCAGACCCAGATCGGCAGCGTCAGGAACAGGGCCGGGAGGATGTAGAACGGGGGCACGCTCAGGGCCCCGACCGCCCCCGCCACGAGCAGCATCAGGTAGCGCCGCCAGCCCTGCGCCAGCATGGCGAATTCGGCGATCCACGTCATGCGGCAGGGCTGGCGGACGAATCAGGGGGCATGCGCGACCGTCGCCGCGCCCGGGCGGCCGGTCAAGTGAGGGCTTCGAAAGGTTTCCGCCTACTCGGCCGCCCTCGCTCCCGTCTCGTCCTCGTCGACGGCGCGCCCGCTTTCCGGCGCATCGCGCCCGTCGGGGGCACCCTTGCCACGCGGCCGGCTGCGTTCGCCGCGCGGCCGCACGCGCTTGATCTTGAGCTTCTGGATCTGCCGCCCGTCGGAGGCCAGGATCTCGAACTCGAAGCCCGAGACCCCGTTCACGCCCTTCACCACCTCGCCCGGGGCCGGGACGTGGCCGGCAATGTCGAAGACGAGCCCGCCAATGGTGTCGACCTCGTCGGCGAGCTCGCCCGGATCGAAGGCGGCGCCCACGGTCTCGCGCACCTCGGAAAGCTCGGCGCGGGCACTGGCGATGAAGTTGTTGGTGTTGAGCTTGCGGATGAGCGGGCGATCCTGCTCGTCGTGCTCGTCCTCGATGTCGCCCACCACCGCCTCGAGCAGGTCCTCGATGGTCACCACGCCATCGGTGCCGCCCCACTCGTCGATGACGATGGCCATATGCACGCGCTTGAGCTGCATCTGCTGCAGCAGGTCGCCCACCGGCGTCGAAGGCGGCACGAAGAGGGCTTCGCGGGCGATGTCGAGCTTGCCGATACGGGTCCTGAGGCCCGTGCCCACCACCTTGACGCGCCCTTCGTCGGGGGAATCGTCGAGCGGGGGCACCTCGACGATGAGGCGCAGGGCGTCCTTGACGTGGACGAAGCCGGTGATGTTGTCGAGGTCGTCGTCATAGACGGGAATGCGCGAGTGCCCGGCCTCGAGGAAGCGGGCCAGCAACGTGCCCAGCGTTTCGTTGATCTCGATGGCGACGATATCGGCGCGCGGCACCATCACATCGTCGACGCGCAGGTCGTCGAGCTTGAGCACGTTCTGCAGGATCTTGCGCTCGGCCTCCGAAAAGTCGGCGGCTTCGGCGCTTGCCTCGTTCTCGAGCAGCACCTCGAGGTCGTCGCGGACCGAGGTCGTGCGCAGCGCGAGCAGGGCCTTGAGGCGATGCCAGAGCGGATGCCCCCGGCTGGTGGCGGGGGCGGGACTAGGGGGTGGTTCAGAACTCGATTGGTTGGTCATACTCATTTCAGGTCACGGCGCCTCCGGGGCGCTTATCCTTCTGCATAGGGATCGGGGATGCCGAGAGCGGCGAGAACGCGGGTCTCGAGCGCTTCCATTTCAAGGGCATCGGCTTCCTCGATATGATCATAGCCCAGGATGTGGAGAAATCCATGCACCACCAAATGGGCGAAATGCTGCTCGAAGGGTTTCTCCAGTTCGGCCGCCTCCCGCACGATGGTCTCGCGGGCGAGAACAATGTCGCCGAGAATGCCCCTCACCGGCCCGAAGGGCTCGATCTGCGGGAAGGAAAGGACGTTGGTCGGCTTGTCGATCTGCCGCCATTCCTTGTTGAGCAGCTGCTGCTCGGCGTCGTCGGTGAGGACGATCGAGAGCTCGGCAACGCCGGTGACCTTCGCCCCCGACTGTTGCAGCGCCTCGAACACCGCCGTGTCGGCGAGCGCATCGAGCCCATCCGGCCAGCCCTCGCTGTTGACGGCGAAGAGGATCGTGAGCGGCGGGCGCGGCGTACTCAGCGCGTCCTGCCTTCCGGCTCCTGCCCATTGCCGAGCCGGCGCCTCGCGTCGATCTCATAGGCACGTACGATCCGGCCGACGAGGGCATGGCGCACCACGTCCTTGTCGTCGAAGCGCGAGATGTGGACCCCCTCGACGCCCTCGAGCAGCGCCACCGCCTCGATGAGGCCGGAGCGCTCGCCGCGCGGCAGGTCGACCTGGGTCGGGTCGCCGGTGACGATCATCTTGGAGTTCTCGCCGAGGCGGGTCAGAAACATTTTCATCTGCATCGACGTCGTGTTCTGCGCCTCATCGAGGATGACCACGGCATTGGCGAGGGTGCGGCCGCGCATGAAGGCGAGCGGTGCGACCTCGATGACGCCCGAGGTGATGCAGCGCTCGACGTGCTCCGGGCGCATCATGTCGTAAAGGGCATCGTAAAGCGGCCGCAGATAGGGGTCGACCTTCTCCTTCATGTCGCCCGGAAGAAACCCGAGCCGCTCGCCGGCCTCGACGGCCGGGCGCGAGAGGATGATGCGATTGATGTCGCCACGCTCGAGGAGCGTGGCCGCATGGGCGACGGCGAGATAGGTCTTGCCGGTCCCGGCCGGGCCGACACCGAAAACCAACTCCGCCCGCTCCATGGCGCGCATATAGGCATCCTGGGCCGGCGTGCGGGCGACGATCGGCGCCTTGCGCGTGGCGATCTGCGCCATGCGCACCTTGCCCTTGCGCTCGAGCGTGGGCAGGGTCAGCTGCGAATCTTCAGCCTCCACCATGCGGATGATCGAATCGACATTGGCGATGTCGATCTGCCGGCCCTCCTCGAGCATGCCGTAGAGGGATTCGAGCACGCGCCGGCCCTGATCAACATTGGAGGCCGCGCCCTTGAGCAGCACGTGGTTGCCGCGCGGCGTCGCCGAAACCGCCAGGCGCTGTTCGATCAGCGCGAGGTTCTGGTCGAAATCGCCGTAAAGCTGGGAAGCGAGCCGGTTGTCGTCAAAGGCCAGTTCGAGCTGGGAAGAAATCGCGGCGTGCAGCGGATTCTCGTGGTTCGGGGACAAGTGCCTGCTCAAACGGTGGGGCTCCAGCGATACTGGACAACGCGAACCGCAAAGCTTGCCTGCACTTTCGTCGACCGCGCTCCAGACGGCCGCTCCCGAGACACCGCCGATCGGTGCTCAGCCGGCCGATGACTCAACAAGGCTAGCAGATTTGCGTTCCGAGTCTGTGACAATCTTGCCTGAAATTGAATTGTTTCCCGCCGAAGTGATCAACAGCGGCTGGATGGTGCCGAGCAGCGCCTCGGGCGCCTCCACATGCACCGCCTGCAGATATGGTGAGCGACCGCCCAGTTGACCAGGGAGCCGTCCCCGCTTCTCCAGGAGCACGTCGAGCCTCCGCCCCACGCAGGCGCGGCCGAAGGCACGGGCCTGCTCGGTGGTCAGGGCCAAGAGCCGGTCGAGCCGCTCGGCCTTCACCTCTTCCGGTACCTGGGCGGGCAGACCGGCTCCGGGCGTGCCGGGGCGCGGCGAATACTTGAAGCAGAAGGCGGACGCGTAGCCGACCTCGCGTACGATCGAGAGCGTCTCCTCGAACTCGGCCTCGGTCTCGCCGGGAAAGCCGACGATGAAATCCCCCGACAACGCCATATCGGGCCTCGCGCGCCGGATGCGCTCGATGAGGCGGAGATAGTCGGCCCGGGTGTGGCGGCGGTTCATCGCCTTGAGCACGCGGTCGGAGCCCGACTGCACCGGCAGATGAAGATAAGGCATGAGCTTGTCGAGGTCGCGATGGGCGGCGATGAGCTCATCGTCCATGTCGCGCGGATGGCTCGTGGTGTAGCGCAGGCGCCTTAGGCCGCCGATTTCGGCCAGCCGGCGCAGCAGCGTGCCAAGCCCGACCGTGCGCCCCTGCTCGTCAAGGCCATGATAGGCATTGACGTTCTGGCCGAGCAGGGTGAGCTCGACGACCCCCGCATCCACGAGATTGTGGGCCTCCGCGAGAATATCCGCCACCGGGCGCGACACCTCGCTGCCCCGCGTATAGGGTACGACGCAGAACGAGCAGAACTTGTCGCAGCCTTCCTGCACGGTCAGGAACGCCGTGAGACCGCGGGCGATCGTCGCCTCGCGCCGGGGCAGGGGCAGCCGGGCGAACTTTTCGGCCAGGGCGAAATCGGTCGCGACCCGGCCGTCGCGGGCGGCGTTTTCGGCCGCTTCGCGCGCCGAAGCGGCCGGCGCCCGGTTCGCCGCCCTGGCGACGAGTTCGGGCAGGTGATGGTAGGACTGCGGCCCGACGACGAGGTCGACGCCGGGCACGCGGCGAACGATCTCCTCGCCCTCTGCCTGCGCGACGCAGCCGGCGACGCCGATCAGCATCTCGCCGGCGCCCGTATCTCGGCGCTCGCGGCGCAGCTCGTTCAGCCGCCCGAGCTCCGAAAACACCTTTTCGGACGCCTTCTCCCGGATGTGGCAGGTGTTGAGGAGGACGAGGTCCGCCTCCTCCGCCGATGCTGCCGCGACATAGCCTTCCGCCGCCATCGCGTCGGCCATGCGGTCGCTGTCATAGACATTCATCTGACAGCCGTAGGTCTTGATGAACAGCTTCTTCGGGTTTGGGGCGGTCTCGGTCATGGCGCGGCTCTTAGCAAAGTTTGCCCGGTGGCGCCACGCCGGGTACTAGAATAGGGGCCGATCGGGAGGCTGCCATGGGACTGTTCAAGGAAATCGTCTTCGATTGCGCGCACCCGGCCGCCCTGGCGCGCTTCTGGGCCGGCATCATCGACGGCTATGAAATCCGCCCCTATGACGAGGCGGAGCTCGCCCGGCTGGCGCGGCTCGGATTGTCTCCCGACACGGACCCGACGGTGATGGTCGACGGACCGGGACCGACCCTCTGCTTCCAGCGTGTCGAGGGACGGCGCTACGACAACAACCGCGTGCACCTCGATATCGCAGTGACGCATCGGGACGCGGCCGTTGAGGCGGCGCTCGCCGCCGGGGCGACCCTCGCGCGTGAAACCGAGGGCTACGCGGTGCTGAAGGATCCCGAGGGCAACCAGTTCTGCCTCGTCGGGCCGGCCTGAGCGGCTAAGCCGCGAGTCCACCGGCCGCGCGCCCGTCCGATACCTGCGAGACGTCGGGCAGCGGCAGGCCGCGGTTTAGGGCGACGAGCATGCGCCGGACCTCGTTCTCGGCCCGCCTTGTCACGGCCTTCCGGTCTGTGCCCTCGTCGAGTGGGATGGGCGAGCCAAAGGCCACCACCACGTCCTTCACCCCGCTGGTGAGGAGGTTGGTGAGCACGTCCCTGAAGCCGCGGGCGTTGATGCCGGAGATCGCCGAGCGCTCGGTGCGCCCGACCGGCAGGCCCTGCAGGCGGGTATAGGCGATGGTCACCGGCTGGATCGCGACGTTGCGGGCCCCGCCCTCGGTCATCGCCGCCTGTGCCGCGCCGACGAGCGCCGAACGGAAGGGCTGCACGTGCGTGCCGAGGTCGCGGTGCCCTTCGGCAAAGAGCAGCACGGCGCTGTTGGCGGCGAGACGGCGGGCCATCTCCTTGTTGGTGCGCCGGGTGTCGCTGCGCCGGTTGTAATCCACATAGAGGGTGCGCTGCAGCGACGCCATGAACCCAACGAAGCCCCGGTTGACCGAGGACTTGGCGACGAACGTCACGTCGGCCTGCGAGCCGATGGCGATGATATCCGTCCAGGAGATGTGGTTGGCGAGGAGGAGGGTCGGGCGGCCATGCGCCGGCTCGCCGATGCGCGTGACTCTGAGGCCAAGGAACACGCAGCCGAGGCGATGGAACAGCCGCGGCAGGAAATTCCAGTTGAGGCCGAGGCGGCTCACGACGAACTGGATCGGCACGCCGACGATCATCATCGGCGTGTAGACGAAAATGAAGAAGAGAGCGCGGGAGATCATTTCTTGCCTCCATCCCGGCCGGGCAAGGGGACCGCGTAGAGCTCCAGCCGGTGGTCGACGAGCCGATAGCCGAGGCGCTTGGCGATGACCTCCTGGATCGCCTCGATCTCCTCGTTGCGGAACTCGATGACCTTGCCGGAGCGGATGTCGATCAAATGGTCGTGGTGCTCGTCCGGAATGGGCTCGAAGCGGGCGCGGCCATCCTTGAAATCGTGCTTGGTCACGAGGCCGGCCTCCTCGAAGAGATTGACCGTCCGGTAGACCGTCGAGAGCGAGATGCGTGGGTCGAGGCCCGCGGCGCGGCGATGCAGTTCCTCGACGTCGGGGTGGTCGGCGGCCTGCTCGATCACCTGCGCGATGATGCGCCGCTGGTCGGTCATGCGCATGCCCTTCCTGGCGCACTGCTCCTCGAGGGTCGCCTCGGGGCGGGGCGGGCTATCCTCTGCGGGTCGGTTGCTCATGGGCGCCTCATCCAAGGGTGCGGGACATCACGAGGGCCGTCGCGGCGGTGCCGTCCGGCTTGCGGTAATAGCCGTCGCGGCGGCCCACCTCGGCAAAGCCGTGACCCCGGTAAAGCGCGATCGCGGCGGCATTGTCGGCAGCGACCTCGAGGAAGAGTTTCCGTGCCCGCATCGCCGCGAGGTCCTCGAAAGCGGCGTGCATCAGCGCCGCCCCGATGCCCTTGCGGCGCCACTTGCGGTCGACGGCGATGGTCATCACCTCGGCTTCCTCGCCGATCAGGCGCAGCATGATGAACCCGGCAATGCGCCGCCTGGCATCGCAGGCGATGTAGGCGGGGGTGCGGGTCGCATCGGCAAGATAGGCGGCAAAATCCTCCTGCCCCCAGCCGCGGTAGAAACCGGCAGCGTGAAGCTTCGTCAGGGCTTCGGCGTCCCTAACCTGCGCGGGCTCGATATGAAGGCCCTGGGGCGCCATCCAGACGCGCATCAGGCCGCCCCCCGGCGGGCGATGCGCGCCGCATCCTGCGGCTTGGCATCGGCGCCGCGCACATAGACGGCCTCGGCGGGAAAGCGCGCCGGATCGAGATCGGCGGCAAAGCGGGCGAGCGCGGCGATATCGCAGAACGGCGTCTCGATCGGGGTGACGCCCGCCGGAACCCGCGCCCGCGCCTCGCCGATGGGCAGCAGGGCCGGCTCGTCGATGGGAATGCCCGGACCGGCGAAGCGCTGGAAATAGGCCTCTCCCCGACGCGCATCGAGAAGCACGGCGCCCGGCTGGCCGGGTGCACCCTGGAGCGACAGCGCCAACAGGCTCGGCACCCCGACCACGGCGATGCCGCGGGCGAGGGCGATGCCGCGCGCGGCCGACAGGCCGATCCTCAGGCCGGTGAAGGAACCGGGCCCCGTGGTGACCGCGATGCGGCCGAGATCGGCGTAACCCATGCCGTCGCGGCCGAGAAGCGTCGCGAGGCGGTCGAAGATCAGCTCGGCGTGGCCCTGCGCAATCTCGTCGATTGTGGTGTCGACGACGCCATCAGCCCGCAGCAGCGCAAGCTGCAGGCGCGGCGCGGCGGTATCGATGGCGAGCACGGCGGACATTTGAGTGAGATAGTGCCGTGCGGGACACAAGTCGAGAGCCCGGCTTTCGCCGGGAAGGCCACCCGGCCGGCGTCAGATCTGCTGCACGCCCTCGACGCCCGGGACGAAGTGGCGCAGGAGGTTTTCGATGCCCGCCTTGAGGGTCGCGGTCGAGGACGGGCACCCCGAGCAGGCCCCGCGCATGTTCAGGAACACCTGCCCGTCGCGGAACCCCTTGAAGGTGATGTCGCCGCCGTCCATGGCGACGGCCGGCCTGACGCGGGTTGCGATCAACTCCTTGATCACCTCGACGGTCTCGGCATCTTCCTCGGCAAAGAATTCCTCGCCGGGCACCGGCTCCTCCCCGCCCTCGCCGGCAATGGCCGGCTTGCCGGAGAGGAAATGCTCCATGATGACGCCGAGGATCGACGGCTTGATGTGGCTCCATTCCGCCGTGTCCTTGGTCACCGAGATGAAATCCGAGCCAAGGAACACGCCGGTTACGCCCGGCACACCGAACAGGGCGGCGGCGAGGGGGGAAATCGCCGCGTCCTCCGCCGAGCGGAAATCGCGCGGCTCGCCCGGCAGCACGTCGCGCCCGGGCAAAAACTTCAGCGTCGCGGGATTGGGGGTGGCTTCGGTCTGGATGAACATGGTCGGCCTTTCAGCGGTCGTGCGGTGGCTCACACGCGCAACGACATTAGAACGGCTCTAAAATAGAATTTCTGGCCTTCGGCGCAAGCAAAAAGGTGAGAAGCCGGGTAGAGTTTTTATCGGCGGAGATTCAGGACACCGCCTCGATCTCGGCGTCCGTCATCGTGCCCGGCACGATGGTCACGGGGACGTGAAGCGCCGCGGCGCCGACCCTCGTGGCGAAGGCGCTGACGAGCTCGTTCGAACCTTCGCTGCTGCTCGCACCGGCGAGCACCAAAATCGCGATGTCCTTGTCCTCGGCAATCAGCTGCTCGACGGCATCGGCCGGCCGACCCTCGCGGATCACGGTTTCGACCTGGATGGTTTCGTCGATCTTCTTGACCCGGGCGATGCGGCGGTCGATCAGGCGCTCCGCTTCCTCGATGGCCTCGGCGCGCATCACTTCCTCGACGCCCAGGAACTGCTGGAAATCGGCGGTGTCGATGACGGCAAGGAAGACGATCTTGCCGCCCGTGCGGCGGACGCGATAGGCCGCGAACGCGACCGCCCGGTCGCAATCCGCGCTGTCGTCGATCACGACGAGGAATTTCCGCTTGTAGTCCTCGACCTGCCGCAACCGCGCGCGCTCTTTCAGCCGACTGAACAGGGCAATTATCCCACGCGGGAGAACGCGGGGCAACCTCGGGGCAGCCCTCGCCCCACCGGAGGGCATAACCGCGCCCGCCCGGGAGAGGCCGCGGTCGTCCGCTATGGCTAGCTTACAAAGCCGACGATCGCCCGCACGTCCTTCATCGTCGCCTCGGCGATCGCCGAGGCGCGCTCGGCGCCATCCTTCATGAAGGCGTCGATCGTCCCGGGGTCGGCGATCAGCCGGCGCATCTCGCCGGCAATGGGGGAAAGCACCGCAACCGCGAGATCGGCCAGGGCCGGCTTGAATACGCCCCAGCCTCTCCCGCCGAATTCGCGCAAGACCTCCGCGTCGGACTTGTCGGCAAGCGCGGCGTAGATGCCGACGAGATTGGCCGCCTCGGGGCGGCCCTCGAGGCCCTCGACCTCACTGGGCAAGGGCTCGGGATCGGTCGTTGCGCGCCGGATCTTCTTGCTGATCGCGTCCGCGTCGTCGAGGAGCGTAATGCGCGACTGATCCGACGGGTCGGATTTGCTCATCTTCTTCGTGCCGTCGCGCAGGCTCATGACGCGCATGGCTGGCCCCGAAATCAGCGGCTCGGTCACCGGAAAATAGGGGTCCGAGAGGCCCTGCTCGGCAATCGAAGGCCCAAAATCATTATTGAACTTGATGGCGATGTCGCGGGTCAGCTCGAGATGCTGCCGCTGGTCCTCGCCAACCGGCACGTGCGTCGCCTTGTAGAGGAGGATATCGGCCGCCATCAGCGAAGGATAGGCGAGCAGCCCGAGCGAGACGTTCTCGGAGTTCTTGCCGGCTTTGTCCTTGAACTGCGTCATGCGGTACATCCAGCCGATGCGGGCCACGCAGTTGAAGACCCAGGCGAGCTCGGCGTGCTGGTAGACGCGCGACTGGTTGTAGACGATCGAGCGCTTCGGATCGATGCCCGCCGCAACATAGGCGGCCGCCACCTCGCGCGTCTTGCGGCGCAGCTCGTCCGGCTCCTGCCAGACGGTGATCGCGTGCATGTCGACGACGCAATAAATGCACTCGTACGCCTGCTGCAGCGGCACGAAGCGCCGGATGGCGCCGAGATAATTGCCGAGGTGCAGGTCGCCCGAAGGCTGGATGCCGGAAAATATGCGCGGGGTGAAGGGCATGACGGGTCCGGGGATAGGCTCACCGCGAAGGAGGCTGTTGCCTCTACCCTCTTCGCGGCGCCCCGCGCAAGCGCCTCCGGCCGAAAGCAGGCCACCAGGCCCGCACAGGTGCGCTTCCCGTCCCGGGATAGTCGGGACGGGAGCGCAAAGTGCTTATTTCGCCATGCTCAGGTTGCGGCCCAATATCGGCCTGTACTGAAACGCTCTAGTGTTTGGGCGCGCTGCCGTAGTTCACCGTCTGCGTCTGCTTGATCGACTGGCTGCCACCGCCCGAGCCGACGCTGATGTTGATGGCACCTTGCACGCCGTGGTTCGTATTCGAATCCTGCTTGATCGTCTGGTTTCCTCCCTTGGTCTCACTGAAGCTGCCGATTGGGTTGAAGTGAATCTGCACCCCGGCTTCGGCACTCGTCCCGGCCAGCGCAGCGATCGTCAGAGCAAGCGAAAACGTGGCGACTTTGTTCATACTAACCCCCTGTTTCAATTTACTTTGGATTATGTATTGACGCGGGGTGCAGCAGACTATCCCCCCCGCGGACGCGTGTTAACTATTTAGAGAGTATAAGCGGCGGTCAAGAGCGGATCAGGCGCCGCGCCGGAAACGCCGCAACAGGACGCCCAGTGGTTGCGCGCCGGTCACATGCACCAGCGCGAAGTAGAGCACGAGCCCGAGGGCGCAGAGGAACGCCAGCGCCACCAGTTGCACGATGAGGTGCGCATGGGCCGCAAAGAACGGCGCCATCGGCACCGAGAGGAGGTAGAGCACGCCGCCCATCAACAGCGAGCAGACGATGATCATGCCATGCCGCAGCCATTCGGGGCGCGCCAGGTGGAAATGGCCCCGCCGGTGCAGCCAGATGGCGAGCAGCACGGCGTTGGCCCAGGCGGCAACCGAGGTCGCAATGGCGATGCCGACGTGCTGCAGCCAGGGGAAGAGCAGCAGCGAGAGGCCGATGTTGACCGCCGCGGAAACCCCTGCGAACCAGGTCGGCGTCAGCGTGTCCTCGCGGGCGAAGAAGCCGGGTTGCAACACCCGGATCAGCACGTAGGCCGGCAGCCCCGCCGAAAACCAGATCAGCGTGTTCGAGGTTTCGAGGGTCGCGTCGGGCCCAAAGGCGCCGTGCTGGAAGAGCACGCGCACGATGGGCTGGGCGAGCGCGATCAGCGCAGTCGCCGCCGGCATGGAGAGCAGCATCGAAAGCAGCAGCGACTGGTTCTGGGCGGCGTCGGCCTCCCTGTCACGGCCGCCCTTGAGGTGCCGGGCGAGTTCGGGCAGCAGCACCGTGCCGATGGCGATGCCGATGATGCCGAGCGGCAGCTGGTAGAGCCGGTCGGCGTAGTAGAGATAGGCGATGGCCGAGGGTGCCCCCGAGGCGATGATGGTGCCGACGAAGATGTTGATCTGGGTGATGCCGCCGGTCATCACCGCGGGAATGGCGAGGACCCAGAAGCGGCGGACCTCGGCGTCGAGTCGTGGCCAGGCGAGGCGCGGCACGAAGTTCGCCCGGCGAATGGCGGCATAAACCATCAAGAGCTGCGCGATGCCGCCGGCGAGCGTTCCAATCGCGATCCAGATCGCGGTTTGGACATCCGTGTTCTGCCAGAGCACCAGGGGCAGCATGAAGGCGATCATCACGACGTTGAGGAGGATCGGCGCGAAGCTCGAGGCCGTGAAGCGCCCGAGCCCGTTGAGGATCGCCGCATAGGCCGCCATCAGCGACATGCACATCAGGTAGGGGAAGCAGATGCGCGTCAGCAGCACCGTGAGCTCGAATTTCTGCGGGTCTCCGACGAAGCCCGGGACGAAAATCGGCAATATCCACGGCATGAAGATTTCGACGAGGATCGTCACGGCCGCGACCACGGCGACGAGCCAGCTCATGATGCGCGCCGCCCAGAGTCGCGCGGGCTCCATGCCCTCCTGTTCGAGCGACTTGGCAAAGAGCGGAATGAAGGCGGTGTTGAACGCCCCCTCGGCGAAGAGACGGCGGAAGAGGTTGGGGAAGCGGAAGGCGGCGAGATAGGCGTCGGCCGCGGGGCCCGTGCCGAGCACCGCCGCGACCAGCGCATCACGGACGAAGCCGAGAATCCGGCTGCCGGTGGTCATCGCGCCGACGTTGATGAAGTTTCGGAAGAGGCTCATCTCGCGCGATGACCTTTCCGGCGGGCGCCAGCCCGAAAACCGGTCCCCACTTTTCGGGCGCCCGCCCCGGCGCCGACGTTGATGAAGTTGCGGAAGAGGCTCATCTCGCGCGATGACCTTCCCGGCGGGCGCCGACCCGAAAACCGGGTCGCCCCGTGCAAAGGCCGAGTGCGGGGACGTGCTTGTTCGCGGCGCGCAAGGGCAGCGGCTGCCTCAACCCACCGCCCGCTGCGGCGCGGAGGCGGCGTGCTGGTCGAGATTATTGTCGAAGACCGCGAGCAACGCCTCGCGGATCCGGCGCTGCTTAAGCTTGCTTTCGATCTTATGGCCCGTGAGGTCGGTGACGTAGAAGACGTCCACGGCTTTTTCGCCGTAGGTGCCGATATGGGCCGAGCCGATCGTAAGGTTGAGGTCCGAGAGGGCCCGGGTGAGCTGGTGGAGCAGGCCCTGCCTATCGAGCCCCGAGACTTCGATGACGGTGAACTTTTCAGAAAGCGTGTTCGATACCTGCACCTCGGCCGGGAGCGTGAACGGTTTCAGGCGCCGGTTGTGGCGGCTTTCCTTGCCGAGGTCGATGAGGATCTGCCGCTTGCCGGTGAGGAGCTGCTTGGTGGTCTCGATGATGCGGGTCGCGCGCACCTTCTCGTCCTCGTCCGAGGTGAAGGCGCGGCGCAGGCGGAAGGTATCGAGCGCGGGGCCATCGCGCATCGAAAACACCTGCGCACCGATGATGGAGGCATCGCACATGGTGCAGGCGCCGGCGATCAGCGACAGCAGCCGCGGATGGTCCGGGGTATAGAAGGAAATCTCGGTGATCGACTCGAAGCTCTGCACGCGGATCGAGCCGGCAAACGGGCGGCCCGCCTGGTCGGCGGCATGGATCATGCGGGCGTGCTCGAGCTGCAGCTCCGGCTCGGCGCGCAGCCAGTAGTGGTCGTAGTGACGGTCGAGATAGGCTTCGACGTCGGCCGCCGGCCAGGCCGAAAGGTGGTTGCGCAGCGCGTTCTTGGCCTCCTCGACGCGATTGCGCTGCGGGACCTGCGAATGGCCGCCGGACAGCAGCGGCTCGGTCGCAAAATAGAGCGAACGGAGGAGCGAACCCTTCCAGCCGGTCCAGACGCCGGGGCCGACGGCCCGGATGTCGCAGGCGGTGAGGATCATCAACAGGGCGAGGCGCTGCGGCGACTGCACGATTTCGGCGAAGGCTTTTGCGGTCTCGGGGTCCTGGATGTCGCGCGACTGCGCGACCTCGCTCATCAGCAGATGGTATTCGACGAGCCAGGCGACGGTATCGGTCTCGGCGGGTGAAAGTCCGAGGCGCGGGCAGAGTTTTCGCGCGATCCGCGCCCCGGCGATAGAGTGGTCCTCGGGGCGACCCTTGGCGATGTCGTGGAGGAAGAGCGCGACGTAGAGGAGGCGCGTGTCGTTGAGGTGCGGCAGGAGCTCGTGCGTCAGCGGCAGATCCTGCTTGAGGCCGCCATTGGCGATATCGGCCATCACGCCCACGGCGCGGATGAGATGCTCGTCCACCGTGTAGTGGTGGTACATGTTGAACTGCATCAGGGCGACGATCTTGCCGAATTCGGGCACGAAGCGGCCGAGCACCCCGGACTCGTTCATGGCCCGCAGAATGCGTTCGACCGACAGCGGGTCGGTCAGGATCGAGAGGAAATAGGCGTTGGCCTGGGCGTCGTTGCGCAGGTCGTGATCGATGAGGCGCAGCGAGCGGCGGATTTCCTTGATCGCATCGGGGTGGAACAGCAGGTCCTGCTGCCCGGCGATGAGGAAGCACTTGATGAGGTTGACCGGGTGCTTCTGGAACACGTCGGGCGAGACGATGTTGAGGCGGCCCGAGTCGACGACGAAATCGGCCTCGCCCTTGATCCTCACCTTGCCGCGCCGGAAGGGCCCCAGCACGATGCCGACGATACCGGGGAATTCGGGCGTCTTGGCGTGGTTGAATTCGAGGCTGGTGCAGAAGATGCGCGTCAGGTCCCCGACATCCTTGGCGACGAGGAAGTAGCGTTTCATGAGCCGCTCGACGCCGAGCATGCCGGCGCGATCCGAAAACCCGAGCCGCGCCGCCAGCTCGGGCTGCATGTCGAACGTCAGCTTCTCGTCGGCCCGGCCGGTGAGGAAATGGAGATTGCAGCGTATGGCCCAGAGAAAATCCTCGGCCCGCTGGAACAGCCGGTACTCCTCGGGGCTCAGCACGCCCTTCTCGATGAGCTCGGCGCCGGTTTTCACCCGGTAAAAATACTTGCCGATCCAGAACAGCGTGTTGAGGTCGCGCAGCCCGCCCTTGCCATCCTTGATGTTGGGCTCCACGAGATAGCGCGTGTTGCCCATCTGCTTGTGGCGCTCTTCGCGCTCCGCCATCTTTGCGGCGATGAACTCGGGGCCGGTCTTGGGCACAATCTCGTTGTCGAAGCGGGAGACAAGCGTATCGAAGAGCTGCCGGTCGCCGGTGACATAGCGCGCCTCGAGGGTCGCGGTCCGCACCGTCATGTCGGAGCGGGCCATGCGGATGCACTCGTCGACCGAGCGCACGGCGTGGCCCACCTTCTGGCCGAGGTCCCAGAGCATGTAGAGCATGTACTCGGTGACCTGCTCGCCCCAGGGGGTCTGCTTGTAGGGAAGGATGAAGAGCAGGTCGA
This sequence comes from Devosiaceae bacterium, assembly GCA_035547975.1. GTDB lineage: Bacteria > Pseudomonadota > Alphaproteobacteria > Rhizobiales > Devosiaceae > DASZTU01. The sequence goes on from DASZTU010000273.1 coordinate 17,423, forward strand.
TGTCGGAGCCGGGCGCCAGGGTCCCACGGCCATAGCCGCCGACTGCGGCGATCGAGATCGCCTCGCCGCCCGAGGGGTTTTGCAGCGGATAGACTTCCCGGCTGGCGAAGAGGTGGATGGCCCGGATGATCTCGTCCTGCGCCGCGGCGAGATTTTGGGCGCAGCGCGTGCCCCGGCCGGTCGCGCGCAGCTCGGCTTCGGCTCCCGCCCGGGCGTCGGCCAGGGCCCGGCGGAATGCGGCGAGGGCAATGGCGCGGGCGGCCGGCGTCTTGGGCGACTGGTCTTCCAGCGCTGCCTTGACCTCGGCGACGAGCTCCGGCGCGGTCTTGAGGGTGAAGAGCGGTTTTCGCGGGCGGCTATCGGCTTCGGCGAGCAGCATCGCGGGCCTTTTTCAACTCGTAGACCAGTTCGATGGCCTCACGTGGCGTGAGTTCGTCGGGACGAACGGCGTCCAGCATCTCATGCAGCGGGTTAACGCTCGCCTCCTTCGCCGGCGGCGGCGCCTGGGCGAAGAGTGGCAGATCGTCTAGCACAGCGTTCAGGCGCCCGGAAGGCCCCTGGCGCTCGGCGGCCCGCTGCTCGAGGATCGTCAACACCTGCCGCGCCCGGCGCAGGACCGGCTCGGGAAGACCGGCGAGGCGTGCGACCTGGATGCCATAACTGCGATCGGCCGCACCGGTTGCGACTTCGTGCAGAAACACCACCTCCCCCTCCCATTCGCGCACCTTCATGGTGTGGTTGGAGAGGCGCGGCAGCTTCTTGGCGAGATTGGTCAGCTCATGGAAATGGGTGGCGAAGAGGGCCCGGCAGCGATTGTCGTCGTGGAGCGCCTCGACGGTGGCCCAGGCGATCGAGAGGCCGTCAAAGGTCGCCGTGCCCCGGCCGATCTCGTCGAGGATGACGAGCGAGCGCTCGCCGGCGCGGTTGAGGATCGCCGCCGTTTCGACCATTTCGACCATGAAGGTCGAGCGGCCGCCACCGATGTCGTCCGAGGCGCCGACGCGCGAAAAGACCCGGTCGACGACCCCGATATGGGCGCGCGTGGCGGGCACGAAGCTTCCCATCTGGGCGAGGATCGCGATCAGCGCGTTCTGGCGCAGGAACGTCGACTTGCCGCCCATATTGGGGCCGGTGACGAGCCAGATCCGTCCGCCCTCCTCGTCCCCCGAGAGGTCGGCGTCGTTGGTGACGAAGGTTTCCCCGGCGGCGCGGACGGTGGCCTCGACCACCGGGTGCCGCCCGCCTTCGATAGCAAAGGCGAGCGACCCATCGACCTCGGGCCGGCAGAAATCGCGCGTCGCCGCAAGATGGGCGAGCGCGGCGGCGACGTCGAGCTCGGCGAGCGCGTCGGCCGTGGCGCGCAAGGCCGGCGTTTCGGCCAGCACCGCGTCGCGCAGCCGGGCAAAGATCGCGGCCTCGATCTCGAGCGCCGCCTCGTGCGCCCGGGCGATCCGGCCCTCGAGGTCGGCAAGCTCGGCGGTGGTGAAGCGGAAGACGCTGGCGAGGGTCTGGCGATGGATGAAGTGCTGCCGCAGCGGCTCTTCCAGGAGCTTTTGTCCCTGCCCTGCCGGCACTTCGACGAAATAGCCGAGCACCCCGTTGTGGCGGATCTTGAGCGATTTCACATCGGTCTCGGCGACGAGCCGGGCCTGGAGCGCGGCGACCACCGACCGGGTTTCGGAGGCGAGCTGCCGCTCGGCGTCGAGCCGCTCGTCAAAGCCGTTGCGCACGAACCCGCCGTCGGTCGCGGTGAGCGGGGGGTCCTCGTCGAGCGCCGCATCGAGCCCCCGTGCGAGCTCGTGGGGCGCGGCCCGCAGCACCTCGCCGATGCGCGTGAGGCCCGCCGGCGGATCGGCGAGCCCGCGCAGCAGCGCGCCGAGCTCGTGGGCGCCGAGGATTGCGGCCGCGATGGCACGCAGGTCGCGCGGACCGCCCCGGTCGAGCGCGAGGCGGGTGAGCGCGCGGGTCAGGTCGGGCACCGATTTGAGCGCGGCGCGGAGTCTCGTTCCGAGCACGGCATCGCCGACCAGCGCTTCGACGTCGTCGAGCCGGGCGTTGATGGCGCGGGGATCGCAGAGCGGAGCAGCGAGGCGCTGCGCCAAAAGCCGGCCGCCAGCGGGCGTCACCGTTTCGTCGATCTCGGCGAGGAGCGAGCCTTTGAGCGTGCCGCGCTGCGTCTCGAGCAGTTCGAGGGAGGCGCGGGTCGCCGCATCGATCGCCATGTACTCGGCAATGTCGCCGGCAGCGGGCGGGCGAAGCGCGAGAGGCTTCCCCTTCTGGCTCTCGAGGGCATAGCCCAGAAGCGCGCCGAGCGCCGCCCTGGCGCCGCGCGAATAAGCGGTGGGGTCGACCGAGTCGGGGCCAAACGCTTCCCGAAGCCGCCTCGCCCCATTTTCCGAGTCGAAGCTTTCGGCCGGCAGCGTGACGAGCGCCGCCTCCGGCAGGCGGACGCGCGCCGCCGCCAGCGCATCGCGCACCGTTTCGCTCACCAGCAGCTCGGCCGGATCGATGCGCGCCAGCTCGTCGGCTACGGCGTCGCCTGCTAGATCCAGCACCGCGACTTCACCCGTCGACACATCGGCCCAGGCGAGGGAAAACGCTGTCTCGCCGTGCCGCACCATGGCGAGCGCGGCAAGGAAATTGCTGCCGCGCGGCGGCAGCAGGTCGTCCTCGGTGATCGTCCCCGCGGTCACGAGGCGCACCACGTCGCGCTTGACCGGCGACTTGCTGCCCCGTTTCTTCGCCTCGGCCGGATCCTCGACCTGCTCGCAGATGGCGACCCGGTGGCCGAGCGCAATCAGCTTCTTGAGATAGTCCTGCGCGGCATGGATGGGCACGCCGCACATCGGAATGTCCCGGCCGAGATGCTTGCCCCGCTTGGTGAGGACAATGCCGAGCGCCTGCGAGGCGATCTCGGCGTCCTCGAAGAACATCTCGTAGAAATCGCCCATACGGTAGAAGAGCAGGTATCCCGGATTGACCGCCTTGATCTCGAGATACTGCCCCATCATGGGGGTGACCGCGGTCGCCGGCAGCTCGGCGACCGGCATCGCATCATAGGGGGCCTGATCGGTCATGGGCGCGCAAATTAGGGATTTTGTGCGGGGCTGCCAAGCGCGCCCTGGCGCTCGCCACAGCTTCGGGCTCGGCTCCTCGATCGAGCTGGACCTCTCGCCGGGTGCGGCGGCGGCCGGAACCCGGTGGCTTAACCCTTGAGGACGTCGCGCCAGGAGTGCTTCGGCGACCAGCCGATGAGCCGGCGCGCCTTGTCGATCGAAACCAGGGTCTCGTAGGGCCCGAGCTCGGGCGAGAGGGTCGCACCCGGAAAGAAGCGCTCCACGAGATCGGCATTGGGCCGGTTCCAGGTGGTGTCGGCGGCAAAGATCGACATCACCTCGGCTCCCTCGAAACCGGACTCGAGCGCCGCCACCACGGCGCCCGCGACGTCGCGCGCATCGACATAGCCGAAGAGGTTGGTGCGAAGCGGCTCGGGCTCGCTCCAGCCGCGCCGCACCGCCTCGTAGTTGTGGGGATGGCCGGGCGTGTCGTGGTGCACCCGGCTGAGGCGCAGCCCGATGAAGGTCGTGCCGTGGACGCGGTGCATGTGCCGCGCCAGCTCCTCGGTCACCGCCTTCGAAATGCCGTAGGAACCGGTCGGGATGGCCGGCTCGTCGTCGGTCACGGGGAAGCGCTCGGGCGCGGCCTTGTCGAACGGGTAGCCGAGCACCGTCTCCGAGGACGCCCACACGACCTTGCTCATGCGCATGGCGGAGGCCGCCTGAAAAACGTTGTAGGCGGCCATGGTATTGAGATGGAAACGCTGTGCGCCATCGACGTGATTGACGTCGGGCTCGGCGTTGGCGGCGAGGTGCACCACCATCTCGGCGCCGTAGAGCGCCGCGAACGCCGCGCCATAGTCGGTGAGGTCGACGGGGCGGAACTCGGGATCAGGGGTCTCGGGCGCCCGGATGTCGAGCGTGAGGACGCGGTAGCCCTTCTCGCGCAGGGCGTTGACGACCACGGGTCCGAGGCCGCGGCCGCGGGTGCCGGTCGAGCCAGTGACGGCGACGGTGGGCATGGCTGCTCCTTCCTGTCGGTGGCCCAGCGGGAATGCCCTTTCCTGCCGCGGGCCTAAACCTCGTAGCGGTCGGTGATGTCGCGCATCGGCCGATAGACGAAATTCCAGAAGTCAGCGGGGCGGGCCGTGCCGTTGAGGTCGGAGGCCGCCATGCCGACGAAGGCGCCGGTAAAGCTGCCGTGCTCGGCGTGGCCGCCGCATTCGTCCGAAAGCAGGGAGGCGTCGAGTACCTCGCCCACCGGCTGCAGCGCGCCGTCCCCGAGCGCGTAGTGGAACTGCAGGGCCGGGCCGCGGATCGAGACGGCGAGCCGGACCGATCCCTCATTGGGGATTTGCACCGGCACTTGGAAACGGAGCGTGCCATCCGGGTGGCTCGCCTCCGAGCTCATGATCAAGAGCTCGCGCTGGCCGTCGGAGTGGGCGGTGACGGTGAGATAGTGGAAATTGTAGCGCGAGTAGTAACAGGTGAGGCCCGCGAACTGCCGTTCATCGACGGGGGAGAAATCGAGCGTCACTTCAGCGTCGTAGGAGAAGTGCGTCTGCCGCCGGGCAACCAGCGCCTGCTCGAACCACGAGCCGATCGATTCCCGGCCGTAGAGCCGAAGCTTCCCCGGCGCCGCCCCGAGCGAGAAAATGCGCTCGGGCTCGGGCGTTCGAAGCCACTGGAAGTCCTTGTGGAGCGGCTTGTCGGGCGCAAAGGCGTAGCGCTGCTCGGCCCAGTATTTCGCCTCGTCGAAAGCCCCCGGCACCTCGACGTGGAGGGCCGGCACGTTGGTGCCGCTGCGCAGCCACAGCCAG
>DASZTU010000274.1:0-6234 GCA_035547975.1 Devosiaceae bacterium
GGAAGCCGTCAGCCGCGTCGAGCGGCTCCACCGCCGCCTGCTCGACCTGATCAAGGACGAGTTCGACCGCATGGGCTGGGACGACATCAACCCCGTGCAGGCGCTGCTGATGTTCAACATCGGCGACGCGGAGATGACCGCGGGGGAGCTGCGTTCGCGCGGCTACTATCTCGGCTCAAACGTCTCCTACAACCTCAAGAAGCTGGTCGAGACCGGCTACATCTTCCAGGAACGGTCGCGCGCCGACCGCCGTTCGGTGCGCATCCGGCTCACGCCCAAGGGCGAGGAGGTGGCCGAGGTCATCGACGAGCTCTACGACCGCCACCTCAAGTCGATCGACAAGGTCGGCGGTCTGGACGATGCCACCTTCGAGGGCCGGAACAAGGCGCTCGGCCGGCTCGAGCGCTTCTGGGTCGACCAAATTTTGTATAAGCTCTGAGTGGATGGCGGGCCGCAAGCGGCCCGCTGTTGATTTGCCGCCACACCATGGTGCCAAACGCCGGCGTTAAGCCGGCGTTTCTTATTTGCGCCGCAAAATCATTGACGTGTGTCGGGCACACGCGATCCTCCGATCGTCCACCGCCCGCCGAGCTTTCGGGGGGCCGGCTTCACAGCTGTTTGAGTGGCGTCGTGAGGGGAGGGTGCCTTAAGGACCGGCATTCTCGACTTTGATGACACAAGGGGCTCCGATGCGGATTACGCGGCGTAACCTGCTTCGCTCGGGCGTGGCGCTTGGCGTTGCCACGGCATTTCCGAAACTCGCCTACGCCGGCATTTTCGATTCATTCACCCGCAACCAGGTGCTGAAAACCACCGACCGGGCGGGCAATACGCAGGCGGCTCTCGAGACGCTGCAGACCAACGAGCCGATCCTCTCCTTCGATACGGTCAACAACCTCCAGGCCGCGATCGCCCAGTACATTCCGTTCGTCCAGGCGGGCGGCTGGGAGCAGGTGCCCAAGGAGGTGTTCGGCCTCATCCTCGGCAATTCGCGGCCGGCGGTGGTCAACCTCAAGCGGCGGCTGATGGCCTCGGGCGACATGGCCCCGAGCCAGAAATTCAACGACATGTTCGATGGCGAGCTCGATCTCGCGGTGCGCAACTTCCAGGCGCGGCACGGCATCTCGATTTCGGGCAAGGTCGACGAGCCGACCTATTACGCCATGCAGATTCCCGCCGACGTGCGGCTCAACCAGCTGCAGCTCAACCTCGCGCGCGTGCAGAACCTCGTTCCGACGCTGACCGACAGCTACGTCGTCGTGAACATTCCGGCGGCCAAGGCCGAGGTGGTGGAGAACGGGCAGGTGGTCCAGGGCCACACCGCCGTCGTGGGCCGCATCGACAGGCCGACGCCGATCCTCAACTCGCGCATCAACCAGATCGTCTTCAACCCGTACTGGCACGTGCCGCGGAGCATCATCGAGAAGGACCTGATCCCCGACATGCAGCGGGACCCGACCTATCTCGCGACCTACCATATCCGCGCCTTCAACTCGAAGGGGCAGGAGGTCGACCCCTCGACCATCGACTGGACCACCAAGGACGCGCTCAACTACGCTTTCACCCAGGATCCGGGCGACTTCAATTCGGAAGGGCACGTGAAGATCAACTTCCCGAGCCCGACCAACGTCTATATGCACGATACGCCGGAGAAGGAGCTCTTCGAGGACGATGCCCGCTTCGATTCGTCCGGCTGCATGCGCATCCAGAACGTCAACCAGCTCGTCGCCTGGCTGCTGCAGGGGAATCCCGGGTGGGACCAGTCGTCGGTGGACGCCGCCATGCAGGGCTCCCAGACGCAGAGCGTCAGCGTCAAGCGGCAGCAGCCGCTCCACACGACCTACATCACGGCCTGGGCCAACCGGCAGGGGACCGTGAGCTTCCGCGACGACGTCTATCAATATGACGCCCAGGGGAAGACGACGTTCGATACCATCCAGGCCGTCAAGACCTGACGCGGTGGCATCGGACACCAATACCGTGTTTTGCGGCGCGCTCCTCCCGTGACGCAAAAAGGACCGGCCTCGTGGCCGGTCCTTTTTTTGTCGACAGGAGTCGAGATCAGCGGTGGTGATGAATCGCCTGGTGGGCGATCGTGCCGAAAATCCCGCCGATGATGCCGGCCGCGACCGCCGCGCCCGGATCGTAGTAGTAGGGGTAGTAGCCGTAGGCCGGATAGGTCCGGTAATAGTAGTAGGGGTAGGCCGGCGCCGGATAGTAGTGGACGAAGTGATGATGGTGGTGACGGTGGTACCACCACCAGGGCATCGCCGCCGCGGCGGGAGCGACGCCGCCCAGTGCGACCGCACCGGCCATGACGATGGCACCGGCTGTCTTGACGAGCGTGTGCATGTTCACCTCCTTGGAACTCAACCGTCCGAGTAGGAACGCTGCCGCGCGTGGGCCGGTTGCAGTCCGGCGATCGGCCGAGGGGTGCTCACAACGAAAAGGGAGGCCAGCAGGCTGGCCTCCCGAGTGTGTCTTGCGAGGTATTCGCCGACTAGAGGCGGCAGTAATGCGCCCGGGAGCCGGGGTATTTGTACATATCCGTGGCCGGATTGTAGAACTTGCCGTACTTGGCGAAGCAGGCGCGCTGGTGGGGCGAGAGCCGGGTCGGCTGGTTGTTGGCCGAGTTGGCAATAGCCGCCCCGATCGCCGCCGCGGTGAAGCCGAAGATCGCGGCCGCCGCCGGGTCGAAACCGTGGTCGTTGTGATGCGACAGGAACCAGTTGTGGTACTGGTTGGAAGACCAGCGATGATGATTGCGTTCGAAGTCGCGGCAGCTCGGATCGCCCGGGTGAGTCTTGCACCAGTTCATCACAAAGGTCTGCTGCCGGCCCGGATCAGGGCGCGGTCCCGGCGGGGCGGCATTGGCAGGAACAGCCGCCAGCGCCGAAAACGCCAGGATGGCGGAAGCGGCGAGCGATGTAAGTTTCTTCATTGTGTTACTTCTCCTCGGACGCACGTAACGTCTAATGAACGTTGACGGTCTAACGCGAGTTTTATGGCGCGGTTCCGCCGCCAAAATTAAATTGTGGCAAGGTTTGTAGATGCGGGGAGCCGCCGGCGCCCTCGACCCTGGATAGGGGGCGGGCTATCGGGCGGCACCAGCGGCAGCGTCTCGGAGCCATTGGAATCGCAAGTTCTGGTGTGCTAGAGCGGCGTGTCACTCCGCCACCCGCCCACCGAACCACGGGGATCGCCATGAGCGCAGCCGCGTCAATTCCGCTCTTCCCGAATTTTTTCACCGCGACGCTCAGCGAAACCGATCCGGAAATCGCCGAAGCGATTTCGCTCGAGCTCGGCCGCCAGCAGCACGAGATCGAGCTCATCGCGTCCGAAAACATCGTCAGCCGCGCCGTGCTCGAGGCGCAGGGCTCGATCATGACGAACAAGTACGCGGAAGGTTACCCGGGGAGGCGCTATTACGGCGGCTGCCAATTCGTCGATATCGCCGAAACTCTCGCGATCGAGCGGGCGAAGCGCCTGTTCCAATGCAACTTCGCCAACGTGCAGCCGAACTCCGGCAGCCAGATGAACCAGGCGGTGTTCCTGGCGCTGCTGCAGCCCGGCGACACATTCATGGGGCTCGACCTCAACTCGGGCGGCCACCTCACGCACGGCTCGCCGGTCAACATGAGCGGCAAGTGGTTCCACGTCGTCTCCTATGGGGTCAGGCGCGAAGATCACCTGCTCGACATGGAGGAGGTGGCGCGCAAGGCCCGCGAGCACCGGCCAAAGCTCATCCTCGCCGGCGGCACGGCCTATTCGCGCGTCTGGGACTGGCAGCGCTTCCGCGAAATCGCCGACGAGATAGGCGCCTATCTGATGGTCGACATGGCCCACATCGCCGGGCTCGTGGCCGGTGGCGTCCACCCCTCGCCCATCCCCTTCGCCCACGTCACCACCACCACCACGCACAAATCGCTGCGGGGCCCGCGCGGCGGCATGATCCTCAGCAATGACGAGGAAATCGCCAAGAAGATCAATTCGGCGGTGTTTCCGGGCCTCCAGGGCGGGCCGCTGATGCACGTCATCGCCGCCAAGGCGGTCGCCCTCAAGGAAGCCCTGTCGCCCGAGTTCAAGGTTTATGCCGATCAGGTGGTGCGCAATGCCCGCGCGCTCGCCGCAACGCTCATGGAGCAGGGGCTCGAGGTCGTCTCCGGCGGCACCGACAATCACCTGATGCTGGTCGATTTGCGGCCCAAGCACGCGACCGGCAAGCGCGCCGAACAGGCGCTCGGCCGCGCCGCCATCACCTGCAACAAGAACGGCATTCCCTTCGACCCCGAAAAGCCCTTCGTCACCTCCGGCATTCGCCTCGGAACCCCGGCGGGCACCACGCGCGGCTTCCGGGAGCCGGAATTCCGCCAGATCGGCAGCCTCATCGTCGAGGTGCTCGATGGCTTGCGGGAGGCGAACTCGGACGAGGGGAACGCCGCGGTCGAGGCCGCCGTGCGCGAGAAGGTGAAGGCGCTCACCGACCGCTTCCCGATCTACCGGGAGTGACATGTCCGGCTGGCTCGAGGTCGCTCCGGTCATCGTCCCAGGGAGCCGCGGCTGATGCGTTGCCCTTATTGCGGCCATGACGACACGCAGGTGAAGGATTCCCGGCCGACGGAGGATTCGAGCGCCATCCGGCGGCGGCGCATCTGTCCCTCCTGCGGCGGCCGGTTCACCACCTTCGAGCGCGTGCAGCTGCGCGAATTGATCGTCATCAAGAAGTCGGGCCGCCGGGTGCCGTTCGACCGCGACAAGCTCGCCCGCTCCGTCAGCACGGCGCTGCGCAAGCGCTCGATCGAGCCCGAGCGGGTCGAGCGCATGATTTCGGGCATCGTCCGCCAGCTCGAGAGCCTGGGCGAGGCGGAGGTCACGTCCGAGCGCATCGGCGAATACGTCATGGAGGGGCTCAAAAACCTCGACGACGTGGCGTTCGTCCGCTTCGCTTCGGTCTACAAGAATTTTGGCGATGCCGACGATTTCCGCTCCTTCCTCGCCGAGCTGGGCGAGGAGGCGCCGGCCGCGGACGAGGACTGAGGCCGGAAGGCTTCGCGTTGGTCCTCTTCCCCGTTGACCCGCGGCGGGCGGACGCCGATAAGCAGCCGGATTTTCGAGAGGTCCTGATGCCCGACGCGCCCCGCCGCGACGCTGCCGCGTTCCGTCCCGCCAACCAGCGGGGCGCGGCGCGCCTCGCCGCCGTGCAGGCGCTCTATCAGATGGATGTCGGCCGCCAGCCGCTCGAGGAGACGCTGGCGCAGTTTTCGAGCATTCACCGCGCGCGCGAAATCGAGGGGGAGGAATACCTCCCGGCCGACGCCGATTTCTTCCGCCAGATCGTGAGCGGCGTGGTCAAGGCGCAGGTCGCGATCGACCCGGCGATCGATGCGGCGCTGACGGAAGGCTGGCCGGTGACCCGGATCGATGCGACGCTGAGGGCCATTCTGCGCGCCGGGGCCTTCGAGCTGCTGCGGCGGCGGGACATTCCCCCAAAAGTGGTGATCAGCGAGTATGTCGATATCGCCAAGGCGTTTTACGCCGACGACGCGGTGAAGATGGTCAATGCCGTGCTCGACGCCGTTTCGCGCACGGTGCCCCCAGCCGCGCGGCCGCCCGACGCCTGAGGCTTTCCCGGCCTGGGAGTAAGCCCCTCACGGCACTCCCCTCGGGGGCTGGTTGCTGCGGACCTCACCCTGAGCCTGTCGAAGGGCGAGGACCGGGAACTCATGCCCGAGGGAGGCCCCTGTTCACCTCGCCCCCCTTTGGGGAGAGGTGAGATGCGGCACGGCATTGAGCTTTTGGGAAACCCCACTCGGTGACACCAGGGGGCGAGGTCCGAGCCCAACCGTCGCCGTCATGGCCGGGCTTGACCCGGCCATCCAGCACCCCACGCCGCGTGCGCGGGCGGCGAGGCTGGCTGGATCCCCGGGTCAAGCCCGGGGATGACGGTGGTCGGGGGGCGGATTCGGCCCCCACTGCACTCCCCAACCCGGCGTCATTCCCGCGCCAGCGGGAATCCATCTTGGCCAGGAAAACCGCCCGGGCCGGAGCATCAGGCCACCCCCACCCCTGACCCCTCCCCGCAAGGGGGAGGGGGAAGGCCGCCGCTGGGGTTTTGGCCCTCATGGTTCGAGGCTCGCTGCGCTCGCACCTCACCATGAGGGTCCGGGGGACTGCCATGCGGGCTCACATGCGGTGCTCGTTCTCTGGGGCTGGGTGCTGCGGACCTCACCCTGA
>DASZTU010000275.1:0-3735 GCA_035547975.1 Devosiaceae bacterium
CACCCAGGCGATCTTGGGGGCGGTGAAGCCAGGCATGGCGATGTTGCCGGCGATCTCGCGCAGGCTGGGCAGGGCCGTTTCCATCTCGGCGCACGCGGCCGCCGACCGGCCGTCATTCCACAGGATGCAGGGACGCAAGACCTCGTCGTTGCGTCCCAGCAGCGTCGCCCCGTGCATGTGGCCGGAAAGCCCGATGCCGCGCACCCCCGCCATCTCGACCGGGTGGGACTTGCTCAGCGCGTCGCAAGCGGCAAGGACGGCCGACCACCAATCGGCCGGGTTCTGCTCCGACCAGCCCGGATGCGGGCGAACGGGCTCGACCGATTTGGCGGTGGCCTCGCCCAGCGCCTTTCCGGTGCGGTCGATCAGGATCGCCTTGACGCCCGAGGTGCCAATGTCAATGCCGAGATAGGTCATGAGGAACGTACCTCACGGCAGAGCGGTAACGTGCTTATTGTGTCCTCCCGGCGCCGATTGTTGCAGATGGCGGCCCCCCCTCAGCGCAGATTGTCTCTCAGGAATATGCCGATTTCAATGGGGTCGGAATGTACTTCGGCTCCGGGCGAAAGCGCCACCTGACGGGCGGCGGCGATGGCGGCGCGAATCTCGCCATCGGCATTCTGGTCGAGCACGACATCGAGCGTGCCGGCGCGCAGCGCATCGCGCGTGGTGTCGGTGAGCTCGTGCGCGACGACCCTGATGTTGCCGGCACGGTGGGTCCGGCCCAGGGCCGAGACCAGCCCGCCATTGCCCGCGCCGAGATTGTATATGCCACTCAGGTCGTCGTTATCTTCGATGAGGCGCAGCACCCCGGCCTCGGTTGCCGCGTCCTCGTCGTATCCCTCGATAGGGCCCAGCAGGTCGAGACGGGGAAACTCCCGCCCCATGACCCCGGCGAAGCCCTCGAAGCGCTCGCGGTGGTCGCGCAGAGCCAACGATCCGGCGACGATGCCGACCTTGCCCGCGGCGCAGAAGCGGCCGAGCAGCGAGGCCGCGGTGCGTCCGGCGGCCTGGTTGTCGATGCCGATGAAGTGCCGCCGGGCCGAGCCGGGCAGATCGGACACGAGGGTGATGACGGCGACGCCGCGGCGGGTCGCCGCATCGATGGCTTTCACCACCGCCGGGTCGTCGGGAGCCACGACGACGGCGCAATCGGCATCGCGACCGCTGAGGCCTTCGAGGCGGCCGACCAGCGCCCCCGGATCGAGCGCGTGATAGAGGCGGGTCTCGAGCGTCAGCCGCTCGTTCCGGGTCTGCCGCGTGCGGCGCGCGACGGCGGCGACGAGACTTTCCATGAAAGCATTGCCGCCATCGGGGATGAGGAACACAACGCGCAGATCGCGGGCGCGGGCCAGCAGCGACGCCGACAGATCGCGCCGGAAGTCGAGCGCGCGGATCGCGGCCTCGACCTTTTGCTGGGTCTGCGGGCGCACCCCCGGACGGGCGTTGAGAACGCGGTCAACCGTGGCGAGCGACACGCCCGCGGTCCGCGCCACATCATGCACCGTCGCCCGCTTGCCCTCGCCGTTTGCATCCATGCGTGCCTCCTCGGGCGCAAAAGTCGCCCGCGGCGCGCGCCAGCGTCAACAGATTTCGGCTTGGTTGCGCGTCCCGCTCCGGCTAAACGAAGCCCGCGAGGGACACAGGGGAGCGCCAAATGGTTGCGGTCAAAACGTTCGGCGAGTTCGAAGGCAGGCGGGTCGACCAGTTCACGCTGACCTCGACCAGCGGAGTGGAGGTAGACATCATCAACTGGGGCGTGGTGGTCCGCGACTGGCGGGTGCCGGTCAAAGGCGGCCGGCGCTCGGTGGTGCTGGGGCTCGAAAACTTCGACCACTACCCAAAACACTCGCCGCATTTCGGGGCCGTCACCGGCCGCATCGCCAACCGCGTGCGGGGAGCCAGCTTTGAGCTGGGCGGCAAGACCTATCGCCTGCCGGCCAATGACGGAGCGCAAAGCCTGCATGGCGGGCCGCAGGGGCTGGGCCGGCTGGTATGGGACGCCCAGCCCGACGATGCCACCAACTCGGTGGTTTTCTCGCTCGTCTCGCCCGACGGAGCGGCGGGCTATCCGGGCACGCTCGAGGTGCAGGCGACCTACAGGCTCGACGGCAACCGGCTTCGGCTCGAACTGGAAGCCTCGACCGATCAGCCCACGCCGGTCAGTCTCGTGCAGCATCAATATTTCAATCTCGGCGAGGCCGACGACGTGCTCGACCATCGCTACTGGTTCCGAGCCCATGCCTATACCGAGAACGATGCTCAGCTCGTGCCGACCGGCAACATCCTCGAAATCCAGCCCGGCAGCGAGCGCGACTTTTCGCGCCCGCGCACGTTGCGCGAGGCGAGCGGCAGGCCCATTGCCTATGATGGCAACTTCGTGCTCGATGCCGGGCGCGATCTCGCCGATCCGGTCGCCATTGTCACCGCCCCCGAGGGCGAGCTGACGCTCAAGCTCTGGACGGACCGTCCGGGTCTGCAGTTCTATAACGCCGTTACAACCAACGTGCCTGTCCCGGGTCTGGGCGGCCGGCGCTACGGACGGCATTCCGGCTTCTGCCTCGAGGATCAGTTGTTCCCCGACGCGCTGCACCACCCGCATTTCCCCTCGATCATCATCACGCCGGAGAAGCCCTACTCGCATTGGTGCGAGTTCGAGATCGCATGAACCGCTACGTCGTTCTGCTGCGGGGCATCGGGCCGGCAACCCATGCGGCAATGCCGCTGGGCGAACTTGCCCAGCGTTGCCGCAATGCCGGCTTCGGCGAGGTGACGAATATCGGCAACACGGGAAATCTCGTGCTCCAGTCGGACAAGCCGCAAGCGGCTGTCGAGGCCGCGATCGGCAGCGAGATCAAGAGGTTCGGGCTCGCCACCGAGGTGTTCACGCGCACTGCACGGCAATTTGCCAAGCTCATTGCGCTGGCGCCGTTCGCCGAGGCCGCCAAGGACCATCCGCAGCGGGTCGGCGTGTGCTTTTTCCACAAGGACCCGCATTGGCCCGAGGCGTATCGCAACTATGCCGGGCCCGAGCGGCTGGCGATGGTTTCCAACCACCTGATTGTCGACTACGGCGCTCAGCTCCTGGTGAGCCGGCTCACCATCGAGAGGACGGTCGGCGCGCACATGACACAGCGCAATTGGAGCAGCATTCTACGCATCGCTTCGGCGCTCGACCTGGAGCAGGGCGATGGACCGGACTGAGCGGCTGTTTTCGATCATGGACGCGCTGCGTCGGCGGCGGCGCCCGGTGACCGCCGCGGCGCTCGCCGAGGATCAGGGCGTGAGCGTGCGCACGCTCTATCGCGATATCCAGACGCTGATCGGGCTGGGCGCGCCGATCGAGGGCGAGGCCGGAGTGGGCTACATGCTCAAGGCCGGCTTCTTCCTGCCGCCCCTGATGTTCACCAGCGAGGAGCTCGAAGCCTTGACGCTCGGGGCGCGCTGGGTGGAGGGCCAGCCCGATGCGGCGCTTGCCGGTGCCGCGCGCAACGCAATCGCCAAGATCGCGACGGCCTCGCCGGAGGACCTGCGGGACCGTCTGGCCACGACCGGCCTGTGGGCGGCGCCGCGAGGCTGGGGCGGCGACACCGAGCCGCTGCTGGGGGTGGTGCGCGAGTCGATGCGCGAGGAGAAGACGCTCCATATCGTCTATGTGGACGAGAGCGGCAACGAGACGGAGCGGCCGATCTGGCCGATCACGCTGGGCTACCTCGAGAACAAGCAGATCGTGGG
>DASZTU010000276.1:0-6248 GCA_035547975.1 Devosiaceae bacterium
AGGCTGCTGCGCGACGCCGGGATCGAGGCGGGGCTCTTCGCTGACGTCAAGTCCAATCCCGTCTCGGCCAATGTCGAGGCGGGCATCAAGGCGCTGCGGCAGGGCGGCTATGACGGCGTCGTCGCCTTCGGCGGCGGCTCGGGGCTAGATGTCGGCAAGGTCATCGCCTTCATGGCGGGCCAGAGCCGGCCGATGTGGGATTTAGAGGACATCGGCGACTGGTGGACGCGCGCCGATCCGAAAGGCATTTTGCCGATCGTCGCCGTACCCACCACCGCCGGCACCGGCTCGGAAGTCGGCCGCGCCGGCGTCATCACCGACGAGACCACGCACACCAAGAAGGTGATCTTCCACCCCCTGATGATGCCGAAGGTGGTGATCCTCGATCCCGAGCTCACGGTCGGCATGCCGCGTTTCATCACCGTGGGCACCGGCTTTGACGCGCTGGCGCACTGCCTCGAAGCCTATTGCGGGCCCGGCTATCATCCGCTCGCCGACGGCATCGGCGTCGAGGGCGTGCGGCTCGTGTTCGAGAACCTGCCGAAGGTCGTGGCCGACCCCACCGACATCGACGCGCGTGGTCACATGATGAGCGCCGCCGCCATGGGGGCGACCGCCTTCCAGAAGGCACTCGGGGCCATCCACGCCCTCTCTCATCCCGTCGGCGCCCTCTACGACACCCATCACGGCATGACCAATGCGGTGTTCATGCCCTACGTGCTGGTGCTCAATCGGGAGGCGATCGATGAGAAGATCGCCCGGCTCGCTGCCTATTGCGGCCTCGAGCGGAGCTTTGACGCTTTTCTCGAGGCCGTGCTCGACCTCAGGAAATCGCTCGGCGTGCCGCACACCCTGCCTGAGTTCAAGGTCGACGCGACGAGGCGCGAGCTGATCGGCGAGATGGCCATCGTCGATCCGACGGCGGGCGGCAATCCGGTGCCGCTGACGAAGGAACGCGCGCTCGAAATCTTCGATCGCGCCATGGAAGGGCGGCTGTAGTCGGGGCGGGCCCCGGGCGGTCCTCGGCCGCCGGTGGACATCGTGTCGCCCGCCTGTAATGGTTCTCGATCATGCCTCTCGAGCCCACGCGAGACGGCGCAGCAGGGAGCAGGTGGATGGGGACGCAGATGCAACGCAAGGTCGCGGGCGCGCTGGCGGGAGCGGCAATCGCTCTTCTCGCCGGCCAAGCCCATGCCGAGACGATCAAGCTGACGCTGCTCGGGGTCGGCGACATCTACAATTTCGAGACCGGCAAGGTGCGCGGCGGCTTCGCCCGCCTCAACGCCGTCGCCAAGGCCGAAAAGGCCAGGGACGCCAATTTCATCTACGTGTTCGACGGCGACATGTTCTCGCCCTCGCTGCTCTCGGGGCTCGACAAGGGCGCCAACACGGTCGACCTGACGAACCTCGTGCCGTTCGACATCGCGGTGCCCGGCAACCACGAATTCGACTTCGGCCTCGACAATTTCCGCACCCGCATCAGCGAAGCCAAATACCCGTGGGCCGCGGTCAACATCACCGAAGCCGATGGCGGCCCGGTCAAGGGCGTCGGCGGGACGATGGTCAAGGACGTGCAGGGCGTCAAAGTTGCCCTGGTGCCGGTTGCCGAGGACGAAACGCCCGTCGTTTCGAGCCCGGGCGACCTCAAGTTCGGCGACACGGTCAAGTCGGCGATCGAGGCCGGCAAGGCCGCACGCGCCGCCGGCGCGGACCTCGTGGTCGGCGTGGTGCAGGCCAACCACGTCGACGACGCCGAGATCGTCAAGAGCCACGTCTTCGACGTCGTGCTCTCGGGCGACGACCACGATTTCGTCGCGAGCTATGACGGGATCACCGCCTATGTCGAGACGTCGACGGAGGCCAACTACCTGACGCCGGTCGATCTCACGATCAACGTCAGCACCGATGGCGGCCAGCGCACGGTCACTTGGTCGCCGGATTTCCGGTTCATCGACACGCAGTCGGTAACCCCCGATCCCGAGACGCAGGCGCTGGTCGACCAGTACAAGAGCAAGCTCGATGCGCAGCTCAGCCAGCCGGTCGGGGTCACGCAGGGGCCGCTCGATTCCCGGCGAAACGTGGTGCGCGGCGAGGAGTCGGCCATAGGCGACCTCATTGCGGATGCGATCCGCGGCGCCAACGGCGCGGACATCGCCATCACCAATGGCGGCGGCATCCGCGGCGACAAGCAGTACCCGGCCGGTGCGACGCTCACCCGCAAGGACGTCTTCACCGAACTGCCGTTCGGCAACGTCACGGTCGTGACCGAAGTGACGGGGAAGGCCGTGTGGGATGCGCTCGAGAACGGCTTCAGCCAGGTCGAGCAGGGCGCCGGCCGCTTCCCGCAGGTTTCAGGACTGGTGGTCACCGCCGATCTCAAGCAGCCGCCCGGCCATCGGGTGGTGTCCGTCATGGTGGGGGACAAGCCGCTCGACCCCGCCGCGACTTACAAGGTCGCGACCAACGATTTCATGCTCAAGGGCGGCGACGGCTACACCGCGCTCGCGACCGGCAAGGTGCTGATCGGTCCCCTCAACGGCAGCATCATGGCGACGGACGTGATGAACTACATCGAGGCCACCAAGACCGTCGACGCCAAGGTCGAGGGGCGCATCATCCTCAAATAGGGGAGCGGGCCGCCGGACCGCCGGCGGCGTACCCGTCCCATACAGACTTGCAAGGACCGGGGCGCGAGCCGCGTCCCTAACCCGTGGCCCGCACCAGGGCGGCGACCGTCTCGGCCGCGCCGCGCTGGAAGAGCGAAGCCAGGTGTGCGGTCACGGTTTCGCGGAAGACTTCGCTCTGCGGCAAGTCGGTGCCGAACACTTCCCTCAGGGTCATGAGCGCCACGGTCAGGCGGATGGGCTCATTTTGCGAGCGGTCGGCGATCTTCCTCAGCCGCTCGGCCAGCGGATCCTTGACCTCGATCGGCTGCCCCTTCTCGTCGACGCCGGTGACATAGCGCATCCACGCCGCCACCCCAAGCGACAGGCGCGTGATCGAGCGGCCGGTGGCGAGGCGATCGCGGATGGTGTTGAGCAGGCGCTGCGGCAGCTTCTGCGTGCCATCCATGGCGATCTGCTGCGTGCGGTGCTGCAGCGCCGGATTGGCGAAGCGCGAGAGCAGGTCGTCACGGTAGCGGGCGAGATCGACGCCCGGCATGTTGAGCGTCGGGATCACCTCCTCGCTCATCAGGCCCTTGATCAAGGGGCCGAAACCCGGCGCGGCGATGGCCTCGGACACGTAGTCGTAGCCCGCGAGGTAGCCCAGGTAAGCGAGGGTCGAATGGCTGCCGTTGAGCATGCGGAGCTTCATGCGCTCATAGGGCTCGACGTCGCTCACCATTTCGGCACCGACGGCGTGGAATGACGGCCGGCCCTGCGGGAAATTGTCCTCGATGACCCACTGCGTGAAGGGCTCGGTCATCACCGGCCAGGCGTCTTCGAGGCCGATCGCCTGCGCCACCAGCTGCCGGTCGGCGGCGGTCGTCGCCGGGACGATGCGGTCGACCATGGTCGAGGGGAAGGCCACGTTGCCGCGGATGTATTCCGCCAGCTCGCGCGAGCGCAGTTCGGCGAGCCGGGTCACGATGCGGGCGGTGGTCTTGCCGTTCGACGGCAGGTTGTCGCAGCTCATCACGGCAACGGGGGGCACCCCGGCGCGGCGGCGGCGCTCGATGGCGGCGACGATGAGCCCCGGCGCGCTGTTGGGGCTTTCGGGGTCCTCGAGGTCGTGCACGATATCCGGATGCCGCTCGTCGAGCTCCCCTGTCGCCGGATCGTGGCAATAGCCCTTTTCGGTAATGGTCAGCGAGACGATGCCGATCACCGGATGCGCCATGAGGTCGAGCAGGCGGGCGCGCTCGCGGCGGCCATCGAGAATGCCGATGATCGAGCCGATGACCTCGCATCTCGTGCCGCCGGCATCCCGCACGGCAACCGTATAGAGGCCGTCCTGCGGCGTCAGCGCGTCCTTGACGTCGGCGTGGCGGAGACTGGCGCCGACGATCGCCCATTGCGGTTCGCGCGCCAGAAGGCGCTGGATGTAGACCGCCATATGGGCACGATGAAAGGCTCCCAAACCCAGGTGGACGATGCCCGGACGGATGCCCGCGCGGTCATAGGTCGGCTGCGCCACGCTCGCGGGCAGCGCGGGTAAATTGGCAGTGCAGAGACGCTCCATTAGCCCCTTCCTCAAGCTGTCGCGGGACCTTAGTCGAGGGGGCGCGGCGCCGCTAGACCTCGAGTGCCGGCACCCGGGCTCTGCCGCGCCGCTTCCCCGTTCCTGCGCGTTTCCTTCCCCAGGGAAGTGGCCGCCACTTCCGCTGAAAACGCCGCCAGACGCGGTTGCCTCGCCAGGCGATCCCCGGCATAACGGCGCGCGAGTCAAGGGGGCGAGCCAATGGCCAAGCGCATCGTAAGCGTGGGCGAGTGCATGATCGAGCTCTCGGGCGGCGAGGGCGGCCAATACCGGATGGGTTTTGCCGGCGATACGCTCAACTGCATCTGGTACGCGAGGGCGCGTCTTCCCGCCGACTGGACGGCGGATTACGTGACCGCACTCGGGGACGACGCCTACTCGGCCGAGATGCGCGCCTATCTCGAGCGCCACGGCATCGGCACCCGCCACATCCAGACCATCCCCGGCCGGCGGCCCGGCCTTTACATGATCCAGCAGCGGGAAGGCGACCGGCACTTCACCTACTGGCGCGACAGTTCGGCGGCGCGCCTCATGGCCGAAGACCGGGAGGCGCTGGCGGGTGCCTTTGCCGGCGCGGACCTGATCTACTTTTCCGGTATTTCGCTCGCGATCCTCCTCGCCCGGGCGCGGGGGCGGCTGCTCAAGGCGATCGTCACCGCGCGCAATGCGGGCGCCACGGTCGCTTTCGACCCCAACGCGCGCCCCGCCCTCTGGCGGTCATTGTCGGTGATGGGCGCGGTGCACACGGTGGCCGGGAGCCTCAGCGACATCGTCCTCCCCACCTTTCCCGACGAGAAGGCAACGTTCGGAGATGCCGACCCCTCGGCGACGGCGCGGCGCTATCTCGAGCTCGGCGCGCGGGAGGTCGTCGTGAAGGACGGCGCCAATCCGGCGATCGTCGGCACGGCGGATGGGCTCATCAGCGTCCCGGCCACGCCGCAGCAGGTGGTCGACGCAACCGGCGCGGGGGATTCCTTCAACGGCGCCTATCTCGCCGCGCGCCTGGAGGGTGCCGAGCCGGTCGAGGCTGCACGCGCCGCGCACCGGGTCGCGGGCGTGGTGGTGGGCCATCGCGGGGCCCTCGTCGATCCGGCGCTGGTGCGCGACACCTAGTCAGTCGGGCCCGGGCCGGCGCTCCTCCTCTTCATAGAGCCGGCGCGTGCCCGCTTCGGTTGCGGCGCGCTCAACGGGCGTGCGCTCCCGATTGCGCCTCATGCCGTACGCGATGAGGGCACCGAGGATGATGAATCCCAGGACCGCGACGAGCCATGGCCAAGTGTCGTACATTCGGCACCTCCGTTGCGGGCAAACGAGGCGGGCCGAACAAGGTTGCGCTGCGGCTCAGCCGAGGAAATCGCGGATGAGCTGCGCGACGAGGGCCGGCTTTTCCTGCGCCACCCCATGCGTCGCCCCTGGAACAATGGCGAGTTGGCCGTGGGGCAAGGCCTCGAAGAGGGCGCAGGTGTGCGAGAGGTAGATGATGTCGCGGTCGCCGGCCATGACGAGCACCGGATGGGAAATCCGGGCAAGCGCCCCGGCTTCCAGCGTGGGTTCGGTTGCCCACATGTGGCGCACCCGGTCGGCGACGCTCGGGAAATGCGCCCGCCCGTCCGGCGAGATGGCGCCGTAACGGTCCTGCATCCGGGCAAAATGCGGGGAATCGTCGGCGAGGACGAGCTGCGGGACGCCCGAATGGTGGAAGTTGGCGCCGATCGCGACGAGCCGGCCGAGCAGGTCCGGGTGCTCGAGCCCGAGCAGCAGGCCGATGATCCCGCCGTCGCTGAAGCCCACGATATCCACCGGGCCGATGCCGAGCGCCCGGATCACTGCCGCCGTTTCCCCGACGAAGTCGGCGAAGTGGAAGGCGGCCCCGCTGTCGGCCGTATGACCATGCCCCTGCCGGTCGAAGGCGATGAGGCGGCGGCCGGGGAGATGCGGTCCGAGCGGGGTCAACATCTCGTCGCTGTCGCCGAGCCCGCCGTGGAGCAGCAGCAGCGGCGGCCCCTCCCCGCTCTCGGCAATCCAGATGTCGAGCCCGTCGATGGTGC
>DASZTU010000277.1:0-3823 GCA_035547975.1 Devosiaceae bacterium
CGCGCGGGGGGGCGCCCGCAACAGGAGAGGCTTATGACATTGAAGATGATCGGCCGGCTGGCCGGTGCCGTGGCGCTGACCATGGCGCTCGCCGGCTGCATCGACATGACCATGGACGTAAAGGTCAAGAACGAGAGCGAAGCCCAGGGCGTGATGAGCACAACCGTCGGCGCGCAGTTCTACCCCATGATCAAGGCGAACATGAAGTCGGATGCGGGGTCGGACGCGAGCAAGAGCGACGATTTCTGCAGCAAGGACGAAGGGGGCGTCCTGGTCGAGAATGCCGACGGCAGCGCGACCTGCACGGTGACCAAGGAAGGCAAGTTCGCCGACCTCGTGTTCGACAAGGGCGACGAGCAGATCAAGTTCACCTCGCCCGGGCCGGGGCTCGTGCGGGTTTCCTTCCCGACCGACGAATTCCAGAAGGGGCTCGATGCGGCGACGACCGGCGGGGATGAGAGCGCCTCGAGCGAGGACGCGGACGCCAAGGCCGCGACCGAGCAGATGAAGACGGCGATGATCGCCTATTTTGCCGGCCATTTCCTCACGATCCGCATCGAAGGGGCCGAGGTCACCGAGAGCAACATGACCATCTCCGACGACAAGAAGTCGGCCGAGCAGAAGATCCCGTTCACCGACATCATGTCGGGCACGGCGAAGCTGCCGGACGAGCTTTATGCCGTGGTGAAGGTGAACTAGGCCGCATGCGGGCTGGTTCTTCCATCCGGTTCGGCGTCCGGCCCTCCCCCTTCCGGGGGAGCGGCCGGCGCCGGATCAGCGGGCGATAGGCGCCATGAGCGGGACGGACGGGACGGGACCGCTCTCGATTGGCTTCCTTCCCCTGCCGCATGGGCGCGACCTGCCCCTGCCCCAACCGCAGACGGCAGGGTCGGCGGGGGCCGATCTCTATGCGGCGATCGAGGAAGAGCTGACGCTCGGGCCGGGCGAGAGGCGGGTCGTCCCGTGCGGCTTCGCCATGGCGCTTCCTGAGGGGTTCGAGGCGCAGGTGCGGCCCCGCTCGGGGCTTGCCGCCCGCTACGGGGTCACGGTGCTCAACGCACCCGGCACGATCGACGCGGATTATCGCGGCGAGGTCAAGGTGATCCTCGTCAACCACGGCGGCGAAACGTTCGTGCTGCGCCGCGGCGACCGGGTGGCCCAGCTCGTCGTCGCCCCCGTCACCCCGTTCCGTTTCGCGCCCGTCGCCTCGCTCGAGGAGACGCCGCGGGGCGCTGGAGGGTTCGGATCGACCGGAGGCTCGCGATGACGGCCTTTTGGCGCATCCTTTCCGCTTTCATCCTCCTCTTCGCTTCCCCGACATGGGCGGCCGACCGCGCCATATTCGCGCCGATCGGCTATTCTTCTGACGCGCACTACTTCGCCTTTGAGGAATTCGGGGTGCACGACGGCTCGGGTTTTGCGTTTTCGACCATCTTCGTCATCGATCTCGGGGCAGATGCATTCGTCGCCGGCACGCCGGTCCGAGCCGAAGCTAGCGACGACCGGGCGGATGCGCCGCTCGCGGAAATCCGTGGCGAGGCGGCGTCGCGGGCAGCGCCGATCCTCGAGCGGTATGGCGTCGCCGTTCCCGCCGAGTACCTCGTGATGCTCGGCGACGGCGTCGCGGGCGCCGACGGCCGGACCCTCAGCTGGTCGATGCCGCGCTGCTGCACGCCGGGGGCAACCGACGACGCCGCGTTCCAGCTCAGCCTCTCGACCTTTCCCCTGGCGCGCACGGCCGAGTGCGACAGCCAGATTGCGGCGCCTCCAGTCGGCTTTGCCCTGAGCCTCAAGGGCCGGGGCGCGCCGCGCGAGATCCACCGCGACACCGCCCTCCCCAAGTCGCGCGGCTGCGTCGAGGAGTACCGGCTCTATGCGGTCGTCGCGCCGTTCGACAGCAGCGACGGCCTCGTCGCGATCGTCTCCTATTACCCCCGCGGGTTCGAGGGCAGCGACCGTCGGTTCCTCGCGATACCCGTTCCGCCGTGACACTCTCGTCCGAGGAAGTGCGCCGCTATGCGCGGCACGTGGTGCTGAAGGGTTTTGGCGGGGCCGGCCAGCAAAAGCTCAAGGCGGCGCGCGTGCTGGTCATCGGCGCGGGCGGCCTCGGCAGCCCGGCGATCGCCTACCTCGCCGGCGCGGGCGTCGGGCGGCTCGGGGTCGTCGACGATGATCGGGTGTCGATCTCAAACCTCCAGCGCCAGGTGATCCATCACGGCGGGCAACTGGAAAAACCCAAGGTCGAGAGCGCGGCGGCGTTCGTCAAAGCGCTCAACCCCTTCGTCGAGTTCGTCGCCCATCCGGTGCACGTCGGCCCCGACAACGCGGCGGCGCTCCTTGCCGGCTACGACCTCGTGCTCGACGGGAGCGACAATTTTGGGACCCGCGCCGCCGTTGCCGCCGCCGCCGAAGCCGCGGCAGTGCCGCTGATTTCCGGCGCCGTCTCGATGTTCGATGGCCAGGTCACGGTGCTCGCGCCGCATCTCGAGCGGCCGGGAGGCGGCCGGTTTCCGCGCTTCGCCGACCTTTACCCAGAGACCCCCGATCCGGACGACCTGCCGAGTTGCGAGGTCGTCGGCGTGCTCGGCCCCGTCACCGGGGTGATCGGCACGCTCATGGCGATGGAAGCGATCAAGCTCATCACCGGCCTCGGCGAACCGCTCCTCGGCCGGCTGCTGCTCTATGACGGCCGCGCGGCGCGGTTCACGGAGATCGCGTGGTAAGCGTGGGCCTCCTGTCAAGGGCCGCGATGTCCGTTTTTTTGGTCTGGAATTCGCCGAGGGGTCCCCTACATCGCAAACATCTGTGATGCGATGGAGAGTCCCGTGCTTTCTTCCCGGTTCATGCGGCTGGGTAGCCTCGCCGCCGCCCTGCTGCTGGTTTTCACCCTCGCCCTGACCGGCGCGGCGGAGGCGCGCATGGGCGGCAGCTTCGGCAGCCGTGGCATGCGGACGTTTTCCTCGCCTTCGGTCACGACGCTCGCGCCGAAACCGGTCGCCCCCATCGGCCGGTCGATGACCCCCAATACGGGCACCTACGCGCCCGGCTACAACAACGGCTACGGCCAGACCTACAACCGCGGCGGCTTCTGGCCCGGCCTCGGCGGAGGCCTGCTCGGAGGCCTGCTGGGTGGCCTCTTCTTCCACGGCCTCTTCGGCTCGATGATGGGCTATGGCTTCGGTGGGTTCGGCGGCGGCATCAGTGCGATCTTCCAGCTGCTGCTCGTCGGCGGCCTCGTCTGGCTGGCGTTCCGCTGGTTCCGCGGCCAGCCGGCGGCCGGGCCGCGGGGCTATGGCAACACCTCGCCATTCGGCGGGCCCTCGGCCGGTTACGGCGGCCCTGCCGGCGGATATGGCGGGCCCTCGGGCGGTTTTGGCGGTCGGGGCCCGTTCGGCGGCCCGACAGGCGGAAACCGTGACGAGATCGGCGTCACCAACCGCGACCTCGAAACCTTCGAGCAGTTGCTGGGCCAGGTACAGGACGCCTATGCCCGCGAGGATCACCAGGGGCTGCGGCGCCTCAGCACCCCGGAGATGGTCTCCTACTTTTCCGAGGAGCTCGCCGACAACGCGCTCAAGGGCA
Source organism: Devosiaceae bacterium (assembly GCA_035547975.1). Lineage (GTDB taxonomy): Bacteria > Pseudomonadota > Alphaproteobacteria > Rhizobiales > Devosiaceae > DASZTU01. The sequence continues at coordinate 3,583 of DASZTU010000277.1, forward strand.
TGCGCAACGACGTCAAGGACCTCCGCTTCATCAATGGCGAGGTAAGCGAGGCCTGGCGCGAGGGTACCAAGGAGTACGCGACGGTCGCCATGAACTGGTCGGCGATCGACGTAATGGTCGACCGGAAGACCGGCGAAGTGGTCAAGGGCGACCCCAACACCCCGGTCGAGACCGTCGAGCTCTGGACCTTCGTCCGCGACAATGGCGGGCCGTGGCAGCTCTCGGCCATCCAGGACGCCCG
>DASZTU010000278.1:0-2486 GCA_035547975.1 Devosiaceae bacterium
GCCGGGGCGCGACGGGGCCACCTACAACATCAATGCCGACACCTTTGCCGGGGCCATTGCGGGGTCGCTCGGGGCCAAGCGCCTGTTGTTCCTCACCGATGTGGATGGCGTGCTCGACCGCAACAAGCAGCTCATTCCCGAACTCACCATGGCCGACGCGAGGGAAATGATCCGCGACGGCACGATCTCGGGCGGCATGATCCCCAAGGTCGAGACCTGTCTCGAAGCGCTCGAGAACGGGGTCGAGGGCGTCGTGATCCTCAACGGCAAAACGCCGCACGTGGTCCTGGTCGAGCTCTTCACCGAGCACGGCGCGGGCACGCTCATCGTGCGCTGAATCAACCCTTGCCGTGACGCGCCAGCAACTGGCGCGTCATCTCCTCCTGAATCCTGAGCGAATCGTCGAGCACGGCGGCGACGATCCGCAGCTCGGCCGCGGAGTATTTCGCCAGCGCCGCCTCCCCCGCATCGCGCAGGGGAAGGTAGGCCTCGGCCGTGACGCGCTGCGCCTCTTCGGCCGCCTCGACCAGCACCTTGCGGCGGTCGTCGGGATCGGGCCGGCGGCGGACAAATCCCCGCTTCTCCAGCCGATCGATGAGCGCCGTCACCGCCGCCGGCGTCAGCCGCACGTGCCGGGCGATGGCGCTCGCGGTCTGCGGCCCCGGCCAGAGGAAACTCAGGCACAGCCGCTCGGCGGCGCTCAGCCCGAAAATCTCCCCCACCGCCTCGTCGTGGCGCTGCGTCGCGTCCTGCCAGCGCACGATCACTTCGCCCAGCGAGGCGATCACCGCGGCCTTGTCGTCGCGGCGCGGGGCCTGGTCCGGGCTTGACTGATTTCTTTCGATCATCTAATTATTCGTTCATCGAATTATCAGGAGCTCACATTATGTCTCGCATCGAAGCACTCAACGCAACCCCGAACTCCAACCGGCCGCGCATCGCGATTGCCGGCGCCGGCATCGGCGGGCTCGCGCTGGCGCTCGCCCTCGTGCAGCGTGGCTTCGCCCCGGTCGTCTTCGAGCGGCGCTCGGAAGCCGCGATCACCGGGGACGGTCTCTTTCTCACCCTCGCCCCGAACGGCCTCAACGCGCTGCGCGGCCTTGGTCTTGCGGAGGCCGTGCTCGCCCGGGGCCTCTCGACCGAGGGCCTCGCGATCTACAACGAGCGGGGCCGCGAACTCGGGCTCATCGACTATCGCGGACATGGCGCGGCGTTCGGCGCCCCATCGGCGACGGTCAGGCGGGGCGATCTGGCCGCGGTGCTGCTCGGGGCGGCGCGCGCGGCCGGAATCGCGCTCCATCTCGAGCGGCCGATAACCGGCATCGAGGAGGGCGCCGATGGCGTCACGGTCTCGACGGGGGAGGAGTCGGCCGGCTTCGACATGCTGGTCGCGAGCGATGGCCTCCGCTCGACGGTGAGGCGCCTCGTCTTCCCCGACCTGCCGGAGCCGGTCTATTCGGGCCTCGTCGGCAATGGCGGGGTGATCGACGTGCCGGAGGTGCCGGCGACCAACGGCATCATGCGGATGACTTTTGGGCGCGAGGCGTTTTTCGGCTACCTCAAAGAGGGCGACGGGCCGGTCCTCTGGTTCGACACCTACCCGGCCGAGGAATCCGAACTCGGCATCGGCGATCCCGAGGCCTATGCCGCCGCCGTCGCCGCGCGCCACCGCGGCGATCCGCTCGACAATTTCCGGATCGTGTCGGCGGTTCGCTCCATCTCGCGCAACTTTCCGGTCTTCGACATGCCTTCGCTGCCGCGCTGGTCGAGCGGGCGCGTGCTGCTGATGGGCGACGCCGCGCACGCGGTTGCGCCCCACTCCGGGCAGGGGGCCTCGATGGCGATCGAAGACGCGCTGGTGCTCGCCGCCTGCCTCGATACCGGCGGACCCGTGGAAGCCGTGTTCCGCCGCTTCGAGGGGTTGCGGCGGCAGCGGGTCGAGACGGCGATCGCCATCGGGCGGCAGGCCGGATCGCAAAAGCACGCGCAGAGCTGGCTCGAGCGGCGCATCCGCGACCTCATCCTGCCGCTGGTCCTGCCGCTCGGGCGCAAGGCCCAGGAGCGCATGTTCGGCTTCCGCGCCGACCTCAACCCGCTCGCCCAGCCCGTGCAGTGAGCGAAGTTGTCTCGCTGCGGGGAGGCTCTCCTCCTGCGTTCGAGCGGGAACCGGGCCGGACCTCGCCCTTCGACAGGCTCAGGGTGAGGTCCTTGTGAGGGGCCCCCGAGGGGAGTCTTCCCGAGACCATCGTTGTGAACGTGAGGCCTTTCCGCGGGGAGGTCCTTCCCCACCCCCCTCATGGTGAGGTGCGAGCGCAGCGAGCCTCGAACCATGAGCCCCAAACCCGGCGCCGGCCCTCTCCCTCCCCCTGCCCGCACCTATCCCCGCAGAAAGCCCGGGCGGAGCGCGGCAGAACGGCGGCGGCAAACAATCAATCCCCGTCCCCGGCGGTCGAGCTATCCTTCCCCCATCCGCTGCCGTCGCGAGA